>CAXGXT010000101.1:0-2870 GCA_964013765.1 uncultured bacterium
AAAAGGAAGTTAAAGAGTAGTTTATTTACCCAATGCCCATCCAATCAATCAACCCCGCCACTGGCGAAAGAATTAAAGATTATAAGCCGCACACTGACGCCGCAGTCGATGAGATTTTGACCAAAGTTGATACTGCGCAAAAAGCTTGGGCGACTGTACCTCTGGCCGAGCGCGCGGCGTTGGTCAAGCGCGCTGGCGATCACTTACGCGCCAACGCAGAAAAGTACGGCGAGATCATCACTCAAGAGATGGGTAAACTAAGAGCCGGTGGGATAGCGGAGGTCGAAAAATGTGCTTTGAATTGTGACTACTATGCAGACAACGCAGAAAAAATTCTTGCTCCGGAACATGTTAAAATTGAAGCCAGTAAAAGCTACGTTCGTTTTGATCCTCTCGGAGTAGTACTAGCAGTCATGCCTTGGAATTTTCCGTTTTGGCAGGTCTGGCGTTTTTTAGCTCCGGCCTTGTTGGCCGGCAACGGCGCAGTTCTTAAGCACGCTAGTAACGTCCCGGGTTCAGCCTTAGCCATTGAAGAATCGGTCCGCGCCGCCGGGTTCCCTGAGGACATTTTCAGGACACTATTAATCGGTGCAAAATCTGTTTCGCGGGTAATAGAAAATCCAATTATTAAGGCAGTGACTTTAACTGGTAGCGAGGCGGCCGGGAGCCAGGTTGCAGCCACAGCTGGGAAAGTAATTAAAAAAACAGTATTAGAACTGGGCGGCAACGATCCATTTATTGTCCTTGAAGATGCCGACTTGCCTGCTTGTGTGGTTGGTGCTAATGCTGGTCGCATGGTTAATTCGGGTCAAAGCTGCGTGTCTTCCAAAAGGTTTATTATAGTCGAGTCACAACTCGAAGCTTTTATTTCGGGGTTGGTTGCCCAGTTTAAAGCTTTAAAGATTGGCGATCCGACCGATTCCGAAACCACTGTCGCGCCAATGGCTCGGGAGGATTTGCGAGACGATTTACACAAGCAAGTCGAGGCAGCCGTGGCCGCCGGAGCGAAGGTGGAAATCGGAGGCCAGCCCGCCGATCGTCCGGGAGCATATTACCAACCAACTGTTCTGTCTAACGTGACCGAGACTAATCCAATTTTTAGCCAAGAGACTTTTGGTCCCGTAGCTTCAATTATTGTGGCCAAAGATGAGGCCGATGCTGTCCGGCTAGCCAATTTGTCGCCATACGGACTGAGTAGCTCAGTTTGGTCGAAAGACGTGGCCCGCGCGGAGCGCGTAGCTGAGCAGATCGAGGCCGGCGGGGTCTTTATAAATGCTATTACAAAATCGGACCCACGTATGCCGTTTGGCGGAATTAAGTTATCTGGATACGGACGAGAGATGTCTCATTATGGTCTTAAAGAGTTTGTCAATATTAAGACTGTGGTAGTTAAATAATTTTTTTAAAATTGAAAAACCGCCCGTAGGGTGGTACATAATAGTTAATTGTAAATTGTTAACTGTTAATGGTTAATATCTATTGCCCTATAAGGGTAATAGATATTTATACATAAGTAGGAAGTGACTGGCCGAACCAAAAAGGGTAAAGACGTGAAAAATTTCATGGTAGCCTACTTTTTTACTGTTTGGAATATATCTACCGATTTCAAAAATTATAGCGCCAACTGTATAAGATACACCTCCTAATAGTAGTAGAGTAAAAGCTTCCGTGGATAGTCTTTGGTTAAAACTCAATGGGGGAACAAAGACTAACCATCCAAGAATAATGTAGATAACGGTAGACAAAAGTGGCGGAACCTTAATCCACGAAGCTTTTATCCAGATTCCAGAAGCGGCCAAAACCCAAATTCCAATAAATATTACCCAACCTGCTGTGCCACCAATAGTCACAATCGTTAAAGGTGTATATGTGCCTGCAATTAGGATGAATATCATGCTGTGGTCAATGCGCTGCATGATTCGTTTCCAGTGGTGACCAATCGGCATTAAATGATAAAGGCTACTAGATGCATATAGTGCTAGTAGACTAAAGCCAAAAATTGTAAAAGCAACCACGTCTCCTGGGCTGCCGTGAGTGCTAGCGAACACAATTAATAAAACTAAGGCAGCTACGGCCATAAAAGCACCCAAAAAATGGGTTACCCCTGTTAAGGGTTCGTGTTCTAAACCAATGTATAGCTTAAGTTTTTTGATGGGACTATTTTTGAACATGTCGGTAACTGTCTTTCTTACTCTCTTTAATTCGTTCTTTAATTTTAATAAAGATTGAAATAATTAAAAATGCTAAGGCCGCTATTTGTAAGGCAATAATAATGGTGACCAAAATGTTGGCCAGAAGATCCATATTTATTTTAATTTTACGGCCGTGCCGTAGACAAGAATTTCAGACACGCCTTGGCTAACAACCGAGCTGGCAAAACGTACTGCCACTACACCGTCGGCACCTAATTTAGTGGCTTCTTCTTTTAATCTGTCTAGGGCTTGTTCTCGAGCTTCGGCAATTAACTTTGTGTATTCTCTTACCTCTCCTCCAACAATATTTTTGGCCATAGCCATAATATCTCGACCTACATTACGAGCGCGGGCGGTACTGCCTTTAACTAGGCCAATAGTTTGGGTTATTTCACGGTCGGGGATAATATCGGTAGTAGAGATAAGCATTCTTCAAAAATTAGAAATATTATTTAAAACTGCATTCTTTTATACCAAATTTTCTTTAATTTGTGAAGTGTAACCAAAAAAAGCTGCAGTAAAGCAGCTAACTACAGCCTAAATTAAGTTAATATTTTTTAATTTATTTTAGCCAGCTCTAAAACTTTTTTAGCGGCTTCATCTTCAGATAAGTTATCTATATCCAAAGTAATTGATGGGTTGGAAGGTGGCTCATAAGGTCTTTGGTCGTCCATGGGT
>CAXGXT010000102.1:0-2834 GCA_964013765.1 uncultured bacterium
ATAGTGAAATTGTATTTGAAAATCCGCCACCGATAGTAAACACTTCACCTTTGAACTTTTCAATCTGTTCACCTTGTATTTCTAAGAGCCTTACTACATCGTCTATATGTAGTATATCCCGTATTTGTTTTCCGTCCCCAAAAATGGTAATTTTTTCTCCCCTTAATTTTGTTAAAAGAAAATGCGTAAGCCAGCCCTGATCAACATTTCCATATTGATGTTCCCCATACATGCAAGAAAATCTATTTGCTATGCCACCATATTCTCTAACATAAAATTCCCCGGTAAGCTTTGACACTCCATAAGGTGTGTGTTTTTTGGAATCAATGCTAAAATTTTCTGAAATACCTTTCCCCTGTAACTCATTGTCAAAATCATATCTGCTTTCGCCTTCTTTAATCGGCACATCGTTTACATTATCGCCATAAACCTTGTTTGTCGAAGCATAAATAGTCGGAATACCTGAGGAAGCTATTATAAAAGAGCCGTAAGCATTTACGTCAAAATCACCGCGTGGATTCTCGTAACTTGTGGTAACCGCAACCTGCGCAGCTAAATGATAAATTAAATCAAAATTTTCACTTTTCAAAATATCATCAATATAAGTGACTCTCAGATTTATAATTTTCATTTTTGGAAACTCCTTTTGCAAAATTTTTGCATTGATCTCTGACCCCTTCCGTGACAGATCATCAAGTACCACTATGTCATAACCTTTTTTTACCAGATGACGAGATAGATTAAATCCAACGAATCCTGCTCCGCCAGTAATAAGAATTTTTTTCATACTTTACCTATTATCTTTTTAATTAATAAATCTTTATACTCAAACAATGTTTTTGTTACGTTCATCTTACTCTGACTCTTTTTAAGCCCATAATCATAAACTAGAGGAACCTCATCAAGCCTTTGCGCAAACTCCTTTACCCTCAACAAAACCTCCATATTTGCGGCAAAAGATTTAGTGGTAATAAATCTGTCCTGGTGCTTTGTTAGTGCCTGTCGTACAATCTTCGCCCGATACGCACGATAAAAAATTGTGTAATCGGTTAATCCCTTAATTCTAAAAAAAAGTTTTAAAGTTATATTTAAAATATTGCTTCCCAGGGTACGTCTAAGAGGAAAATTTTTATAGGCTCCACCTTTTATATACCGTGAGGCGACTACTAAATCAGCGCCAGCACCCATCCTTTCAATCATTAACGGAATCAATTTTAAATCACTAGTGTTATCCCCTTCAACCATAACCAATATATCATCGTCTTGGGCTTGTCGGCTGGCAGAAGTAAAACCATCAAAAAAGGTCTGAGGTACTCCGCAATTTTTTGAATGAACAATAATTTCTAAATCAAGCTGATCTTTAAAACTCTCGACTAATTTTTTAGTTTGATCTGTACTCCCATCATCAATCAAAATAACCTTCTTGGGTATAGTTAAAGATAAGTCTTTTATGTCGGTTAATAACTTAATGATATTACCCTCTTCATTATATGCCGGGATGATAAAAAAAAGTTTCATACCCTAAATCGTGTCAACAATTAAATACGTTGACCATCTTAGTACCGTCTGATAATTAAAATTACTATTATTGTTTAAGAAGGGTGACTGAGGCTTTTTTTGTTTATACATAAAATTAAATATTTTTCCAACTAGGCGGTAAATTCTTTTCAATTTCGATATGACCAAACTCTTTACTAGATTTAACCCCAATAGTTTTGGCCCACTCAGCCATTTTTTTTACCCCTTCTTCTAAAGACGTATCAGCCGTGTAATTAAATACTTCCTTTACTTTAGCATGATCGCAATAAGCGTGATCAACTTCGTTTCGAGCCGGTAAATGGTCAATTTCTCCGTCACCCCCCATAGCTAGGCTAACTACTTTAGCAAGCCTGTTAACACTTTCTGGTTTATCGGCACCGATATTAAACACCTGGTTAAGTGCCTTAGGTTCTTTTATTGATTTGGCGATAATCGGGGCGACGTCGCCGATGTAAGAAAAAGCTCTGGTTTGCTCACCGTCTCCAAAAACTGATAACTTCTTTCCGGCCATAATCTGATTCATAAAAATACCAATTACGTTTCGGTACTTGTCTCCAATGTTTTGTTTTTCACCGTACACATTATGCGGTCGGAAAATAATATAAGGTAACCCAAACATTTTTAGACTACTAGCCAACTCTTGTTCGACTGCATATTTAGCTATGCCATAAGAATCTTCTGGCTGAGGTGTTAAATCTTCTTTCATAGGTAACTGATTTTCTCCATACACCGCAATCGACGAAGTAAACACAAAACACTTTATATTGTGATTAACCGAGGCATTAATTAAATTAACACTGCCAATCAAATTATTTTCATAATTAAACTTTTTTATAAAATGGCTTAAGCCTTCGGCCGCGTAAGCAGCTAAATGAAAAACATAATCAAAATCGTGTTCAGCAAATAGCTTATTAACTAAGTCCACGTCATTTATACTTCCCTCGACAAACGTAGCTTCGGGATTAACGTTTTCAGTAAACCCGCCGCTTAAATCGTCCAAGGCTACCACCTCGTAACCTAGATCAAGCAGACTATCTACTACATGAGATCCGATAAAGCCTGCGCCCCCAGTAACTAAAACTTTGACTAAAACTTTGTTGTTTTCTTTACTCATTATTCATTATTAACTACTGGCTCTAAATTTTTATTATGACTACTAAAAGTCCAGTACTTGTGGCCAAAAAATGACCCGAGAGTAGTAAATATTAAAACAATTGCTTGTCCAACTAACGGATGTAAATTAAATATCTCTACAAATAATATTAACCCGCCCAACGCGACAGCGTAGTTAATAG
>CAXGXT010000103.1:0-2801 GCA_964013765.1 uncultured bacterium
ATAGAATAGTATTCGTGCTGATCCCAAATTTTTCGGCAATTTCACCCACCGTATCTCCCTCTTGGACGACGTAGGTGATAACTTTATCTCGTTGTCGAATTTCGGTTTCAGCTGGAGATAGGATTGGAGCCACCAAAGCGCTGTTGCCGGTAACGGTGCTAGGTAAGGAAGCTTCGGCCTCGGTTGGTTGGCCATATTCAGGTTCACTAGTAACCGCGCCGGGCAGAAGATAGCGGGTGACTCTATTTGGTTGAGTGATCGGGCCTTCCTCGGTAACTTCGTCGAGCTCGGGATGACTTATTAAGCCCGCGATAATACTGGTTGGCCGCAGGTCATCACGGCTTACTTCATTGGCATTTAAATTGGCCGCGATTGTAAACGAAGTTAGGACAATTATAACTACGTGGGGCCAATAGCGTCTGCTAAACGGATGAAGCAGGCGATGGGTTAAGGCATGTCCGCCGTAAAGCCGGCTAAGTATGCGCGCCATACGTCGTCCAACTTTATAAGTTGGTATGACTAGCAGGTTAACCAATACCTTTCCGATAAATTTTAAAGGCGTAATTAGTGGTAAAAAAAGTATCCGGCCTTTTGACCCAATTAGGGACAGGATTCGGAGTGCGAAGGCGGCAAATTTTATGGTGTAACGCTTAATTCGAATAGGCTAATTTAAGCTTTTTTGTAGTCTCAACGGTACCATCAAAACAGCCTCAGGTCAATCATTGCTCCAAACAATTAGTCATGATAAAGTACTGGGACATGGACGCATTTCAAATCATTATAATCATCGTTTTTGTGGCCGGATTCGTGGCTATGTTTTGGCTGGTAAAAAAATACTTAAACAATCCAGCCGGTGATTCAGATAAAGACAAACAAGCCATGCTTATGATCCAAGACCAGATAAAAGATATTCGGGCGTCTTTAGATACCAAGCTTTCTGAGTCAAACAAGATTATGCGAGCCCAATTCGCAAGTAGTCACAAGATAGTGACTGATGTAACCGAGCGTTTGACCAAACTAGACGAAACAAACAAGCAGGTTGTCGCTTTTGCCGATCAACTTCAGAAATTACAGGACGTTTTACAAAATCCTAAGCAGCGGGGAGTGTTTGGTGAATACTTTCTTGAGACTTTACTTAAAAATGCATTCCAGCCGGGGCAGTATAAGATGCAGTATAAGTTTAATGATGGAGAAATTGTGGATGCGGCTTTGTTTTTTGGTGATAAGGTAATTCCTATTGACTCAAAGTTTTCGCTAGAGAATTATAATCGCCTGGCCGAGGAGAAAGATCCATCTGTGCACGAAAAGCTAGAAAAACAGTTTAAGGCTGATTTGAAAAATAGGATTGATGAGACGGCCAAATATATTCGTCCGAACGAGGGTACGATGGAGTTGGCGTTTATGTTTATTCCAGCTGAAGGTATTTATTATGATTTGTTGGTAAGTAAGGTTGGGGCGGTGCGCGTAAATACGCGTGACTTAATTGATTATGCGATTAACGAAAAGCACGTACATATAGTCTCGCCAACTACTTTTTATGTAACTCTCCAATCGCTTTTATCCGGCATGCGTGTTTTTCAGATTCAAGAACAAACCCAGGAGATTGTTAAAAACGTTGGCCAGCTAGGAAAGCACTTGCGGGCATACGAAGATTATATGAAAAAGTTGGGCGGACATTTGGGCACGACGGTGGGCGCTTTTAATTCGGCTTATAAAGAGTTTGGAAAAGTTGATAAAGATGTAGTACGTTTGGCGGGAGGAGAAAAGTCTGTCGTGGTCGAGCAACTAGATAGGCCTAATTTTGATTAAGTATGACCGAAGCAAGCCAGGCAGTCTTTAAAGCGATTGCCTTTTTTGATATCTTCGCTCATCCTCTGACCGCCTGGGAAGTGAAGCGGTTTGCGTTTGGAAAGTCTTTGTCATTATTTCAGGTCCGGCACTGCTTGGCTGAACTCATTGAGCTGGGAAAAATTTCACAACATGATGGATTCTATTATCTTGTCGGACGATTCGAGATAGTTAGAATTCGTCATCAACGCCATGCGTTGTCTATAGCCAAGTATAAAATTGCACGGCGGGTTGCGGGCTGGATTGCAGGCTTGCCATACGTACGCGGGGTGGCCGTGGTTAACACCTTAGCCTTTGATAGCGCTCGCGCCGACAGCGATATCGATTTGTTAATCTTAGTTAAAACCGGACGCCTGTGGGCGGCGCGTTTGATTGTCACATTAGTAGTACAATTGTTAGGGTTAAGGCGTCACGGTATAAAGATTGCCAATCGGGCTTGTTTAAGTTTTTATCTTGATGAAAAAGCTATTGACTTGACCAAAATAAAACTATCGTCCGATCCTTACTTAGCTTATTGGATGTCGACTATAGTTCCATTGTATGGAAGGCCAGTTTTTCAAAAAATGCATAGCCAAAATGAATGGCAGAAAAATTTAGTCCCTGGGACTTGGTTGAGTAGACCAAATTTTTTGCGGCGGGTGCGCTTAAATAAGTTTAGCCAAGGCAATAAAAAAATGGCCGAGTTTTTAAGCGGCAAATGGTTGGAAGTTTTGGCCAAAGAAATTCAAATGTCTAAAATTATTCGTAACAAAAAAAGCGTGGCTGGCGCTCCAGACAGTCGGGTCGTAATTAGTGACCACATGCTAAAATTTCATGAGTCGGACCGGAGGGTAGAGTATGCCCAGGCTTGGCAACAGAGAATTAATAATTTAACGTCATCCTGAGCGGAGCGAAGGATCTCATCCTAAAGCTGATTATTAGCTTGAGATCCTTCGGTCACCTTCGTTTTGGCT
>CAXGXT010000104.1:0-2789 GCA_964013765.1 uncultured bacterium
TGGCTTTTTGGGCCTGGGCTAAATCTGTTTCAATCGGGGCCAATGCTTTTTTGGTCTGGTCTAAGTCTTTTATTAACTCTGAATCTACTGGAGCAGGTTTTTGTTTGCCGGATTCACGTAGCTCACTTAGTAATTTTTCTAAAGAGGTTAAAGTGTTTGATAATTTTTCTTTAAACGATGCTAAGACTGAAACAGTCTTAACTTCGGATATCTCTTCAACTAAATTTCGGTAGCCACCGCTTACTTTCTGTAAACGCTCCAGGACTTGGGCGGTAGGCATGGACGGAGCCACCTCCATTTTGTGTTTGGCCAGCTCTACTTTGTTGGCCAAGACTAATTGTTTTTCTCGAAGCTTATTTTTTTCTTCGAGTAATTTTTGGTAAGTAGCTTGCAGCTTGTTAAATGTTTCGGTCTGAGTATCCTGTTTTTCTAATTTGGTTAATTCTTTTTGAACTACGTTAAGTTGCTGTTCGTGTTTAGCTACTAAACTGGTTAATTCGTCTAGTTTAGGAGACAACTTTTTAGACTGGCTGGCCAGCTGCGCCCAAAACGAACCAAAGTATCGCCGCTGCGTGGCCCGTAATTCTTTTTCCACCACCCCGCGCCGCTCCAATCTATTTACCTGTCGAGTCAGCGACCGCAGTCGCGGCGCTATCTCGTTCAGGATAGCCTCGGCTTGAGCTAGATTACCCCAAGTAGCTTCGAGCTTATTAAAAGACTGTTCTCGCTTTATCTGATATTGCCGTACCCCCACGGCTTCGTCAAAAAAATCTTTACGTTCGGTAGACGTAGCCATGAGGATCGCGTCGATCATACCTTGGCCAATCACTGAATAACTTTTTTGGCCAAAGTTTGATTTGGCAACCAACATTAGAACATCGGCCAGACGGACATTTTTTTTGTTGATTAAATACTCGCTCTCACCATTTCTAAACAAACGTCGAGTGATAGCCACCTCCGGGTAATCGACCGGCATAGTTTTGTCTTCGTTGTTTATGACCAGTGTCACTTCGGCCACGTTTAAGCGGCCTTTTTTATCTGAACCAGAAAAAATAACATCCGTCGAACGTTTTCCACGAATGTTTTTTAAGCTTTGTTCACCGAGCACCCAGCGTACAGCGTCGGCAATATTACTTTTACCACTACCGTTTGGGCCGACGATGGCTGTAATCCCGCATTCAGTCACAACTGGCCGACCCGACTTGTCTGTCGGACGATGAAATTCCAGCTTGGTGGGGTTGGCAAAAGACTTAAAGCCTTGGATGTGTATTTCGGTTAGGAACATGTAATATTTGAATGACTCTATAGTAGCAGACAGAAGCAGACAAAAAAAGCTCCTACTTCTTTTTTTTACCAAAATTCATGTTAATATGAGACATAGATTATATGCCCAAAAAAGAAAAATTCATTGTGATCGACGGCAATGCCTTGGTTCATAGAGCGTGGCATGCCTTACCTCCAACCCTGGCTACCAAAAAAGGCGAAATAGTTAATGCTGTTTACGGCTTTACCAGTATTTTGCTAAAAGTCCTAAAAGACGTAAAGCCAACGCACGTGGTAGTAGCTTTTGATGTAAAAGGTAAAACGTTTCGCCACGAGGAATACGTCGAATACAAAGCCACAAGGGTTAAAAAACCTAACGAACTTTACGCTCAAATCCCACGAATTAGAGAGGTTATCGAAGCCTTTGGAATTCCGACCTACGGAGAGAAGGGCTTCGAGGCTGACGACTTAATCGGCACGATAGTTGAGCACAAAACCGTTGACCGTCCCGACCTCGATACGTATATTGTCACCGGCGACATGGATACGCTTCAGCTCGTAGACGGTAACACTAAAGTAATGGCCCCGGGCAAAGGAATTTCAGAAATGATTACTTACGATATTGCTAAAGTTAAAGATAAATATAGTGGCCTGACCCCCGAGCAACTAATAGACTACAAAGGTTTGCGTGGAGATCCCTCGGACAACTTGCCTGGAGTAACCGGCTTTGGAGATAAAACTGCCACCACCCTGCTAAACGAATTTAAAACTTTGGAAGGAATCTATAAAAACATCGACAGCGAAAAAATTTCTGAACGCCAGCGCAAACTTTTACAAGAACATAAAAAAGATGCCGAATTATCTAAAAAGCTAGCTTACATTAGACGAGATGTAGACTTTGGATTTGTTCTAGCAGATTGCCGCTTTACCGGTTTTGACATGGATGAAATTATTGCCTTGTTCCAAGATCTAGAATTTAAAAGCTTGATGTATCGAATTCCTAAAGAATTAGCCCGCGAAAAACAAGGTGGTCTTTTTGACCAAACAGAAGAATCACCTGAAGCTCGTGAAACTAATTCGGGGTATAAACTGATCGCCACCAAAAAAGAGCTAGACGATTTTGTGGCCGAACTAAAAAATCAAAAGATCTTTGCTTTTGATACCGAAACTACTGGCTTAAATCCGATACGAGATAAATTAATTGGCATGAGCTTTTCCTGGAAAGATGGAGAAGGGTATTATCTACCGGTTACCACACCTGGAGCAGTGGCCGCCGTCAAACCGATCCTAGAAAATAACCAGGTAGAAAAAATTGCGCACAATTTAAAATTTGATTGGCTGGTCATGCGCACCAGCGGAGTAGAAGTTGCCACTCCTACCTTTGATACCATGCTGGCCAGCTACCTAATTAACCCCGGCAGCCGCCAGCACAGTTTAGACGCTTTGGCATTTTCTGAATTTGGCCACCAAATGATTCCGATCAGTGAATTAATTGGTAAGGGTAAATCACAAATCTCTATTGCCGA
>CAXGXT010000105.1:0-2781 GCA_964013765.1 uncultured bacterium
ACCTGAAATGGCTTATCGACGTAAAGCGAAATGGAACTAAAAATATCACTCAAAGTATTTTGCAATGCCAAGGCTACCGCGATTCCACCGATTCCAAGAGAAGCGACTAGCGAAGTAACATTCACACCTAAGTTTGAAAGTAACAACAAGAGTCCGATCGCCCACAAGATAATTCGAACCACCAAACTTAAACTCTTAGCAATAGACTGAGCCTGTTGACGTGACTCAGGGTCGTCGCCAGCTCGACCAATATATTTTTCTACTCCATAGATTACTATCTTATCTCCAGCGCGGACAAATTCATAAACAATTACTAGGATAAAAAAGAAACGAATTGTAGTATTTGCAAAAGTTGGCAAGACTAAAACCTTTAGAGCAAAAAACAAAGCCACCAACAAATAAAACGGGGGTTTTAATCCACTAAAAATATCTACCACTACGTCATCGAAATCTGTCTTAGTCTTTTTAGCCAAATGCCGTAGGCGGGCTAGAATACTGACTTGAAAAATTTTTAAGACCAATAATAAAACTACAAAAAATAGTCCTGCTTTGGCCCAAATGTAACCTGAATTTCCAAACAAAGAAAAGGTCCCCAAGACTGCCTCACTGGGACCCTTAAATACCTCAAAAATAGATGATAATTTTTGCATAAGTACTTTCTTTCTCAGTATACAGTAATTTGTGGGCTAGATACAGGTCTACCGTCTATTCTACTGTCGATGCGTATAAAAGAAATAGCCACTTAATAACATGGCCATTGTAGTAATGCTAATTCCAGTCAAGATCCAAAAAGCCTCTGGGCGATCGGCCAGAGGCAAAATAATATTCATTCCGTAAATATTTGCGACCATGGTTGGAATGGTAAAAAAGGCGGTCATAAAGGTAAGAGCCTTAATGCCTTGGTTCAGTCGAGTAGACAAAACCGTAGCATAACCTTCGCGAATTGAATTAACGGTTTTTAAGTTGGTATTACACACAGCCAACACCTGCTCGGCGTCGACAGATAAGTCATCAATTAAATCTTTATCGGCTTGGTACAAATCAATTTGTTTGTAAGTTAAAAGTTTATGGATGACATTAATATTTGGAACCAACGAACCAACGAAATCATTTAAAATTTCTTCATTTTGAATCAAAGTAAAAACATCGCGGGATTTAATATAACGAATATTTTTTTTCTTACCCTGGACAACCCGGTTAATATTGGTGATGTATTTTTGGTAGTAGTACGTAATCGACAGTAATACACTTATTAGAAACTTGGAACGCTGAGTAGTAACAACTGGAACTTTGCCCGAAGCAATATCTTGTAAAACATTAGTTTCTTCGCGGGTAATAGTGGTAACGTACTTATCACTAACCACAATTGTAATTGGAACAGTTTTATAGCTCGAACCACCTTTGCTGGGCACACCAGCCCGAATAATAATAACTACGTTACCATTCTCTTTTTTAAGAATCGGCATTTCATGTTGGTCGATAGAGTCACTTAAAGTATCTTCGGACAAATTTAATCGCTTACCTAAATCTTTAAGTTCACTTTCGGTCGGGGCAATTACTCGAATCCAACTAAAACGAGCATAGTCTTCGACTCGCTTCATTTTTGGTTGCTGGATTGAATTTTTATAGATTTTAATCATACATTGAAAAGCAAATCGCCTCCTTGAAGAAGTAGGGGGGGTATATTTAGTTTAACAATATATAGATAGTTATGTAAAGGCGATCTAAATTAATAAAATTACCAATTGACTTACCTAAAACACAGTGTTAGTATCAATTACCGGTTACACAAACACCGTTTGTGGCCGCAGACCGTACTTTTGAAAACCTAAAAGATAGAGATCAAGGAGAATTCAAATGAATCCGAATAATACTCGAAGAAATTTCATACTTCCTGCTGGACCAGTAACAGTACTTGGCGATTTAGGCTTTGGCGACGGTAATCTTTTCAGTTTCACCGACAATGCTGCCGATTTCGGTCTTACTACTGAAGCTCACAACGACCCAGGCAAAGAAGTCGTTCTAACCAGACCCGCTGTCACAGGAGCAGGCGGAGTAACGAGAGACATACAGTTTGCCGACGTTAATCCCGCTGGCGATCCTGACGTGGTTTTGGTAGCAAAAGCTGTCCATGATCTAAAATCCAAAAACGAGCCAAAGGGCCAGACTGACCTTGGTGCGGGTGGTCAGCATGGAAATGTGACCATACATTATGAAACTAATTGGCTTCACGAGCCTCTCCAGTTTGGGCATCCCGGAACGGTAAACGACTTTTTGGTAACGCCAAACAGCGTCTTGAGTACAGACTTCGGCTGTCCTGAATTAACTGACGAACTAGGAAGTTCGCTTCTTACTTTCGATATCGGCAATGAAAATTACCTCCATCCCGCCCCCGGGCTTGGAAGCGATCCGATTATCGGACAAAGGACTGACTGTCTTCTGCTCGATGTCGACACAGTGACCGTTGGGGTTAGTAATAATTCCGGACTGGATTCCAAGTACGACACACTAGAATTTGACGTTATAAGCCCAGACGTAACCACTGAAAGTGCCGACGGATCGATTAATGTCTTCCAAAATAATGGAAGGGCAGGAGAACTGGACATCGACCTATGCGCCGTTTCCGACGGTACTTTTAATGACGAAACTACGTTTGTACTCGACACCTTACCTCCAACGGCGGAACTTGGTGGTATCCTCGACTCCAAAGTCGGTACAGTGACACTCAACGCCGTTACATGCGATGACGAATTCACGACAATTGACCTTGTCCTTGGTAGT
>CAXGXT010000106.1:0-2735 GCA_964013765.1 uncultured bacterium
TGATCATGTGGAGCTGTGGGTCGCAATCTTCGAAATTGTCCATTTTACACCTCTTGGTACCTAGGGTACCTGTGAGAGTTTTGAATTTGCTTTCCAGACCTTACTATTAAAATATTCTCAAAAAACGAGAGTTTAGTCAATCAATTTTAATTACGATTGGCTCACCTAAGCGCTTAACTTCCGTAAGTACTTGCTCGACAGATCTATCTCCGGCCAAAGTAATATAGCCGTCTATGTCTAAAATCTCGAGCGTAATCGAGCTTGGTTTATTTTTAAACGAGAGTCTAAAGTTGTTTTGATAAGTTTTTTCTGGTTCCCATTCGGTGGTTGGGAATATTCCATATCCGAACGGAAGTAAAATTGATTCATTACCGTCCGAAATTTTTAAGTGATAATTTTTTTCTAATTTATCTTTAATCTGCCAGAAAGTTTTTAGATCTAAAATATTATTTTCGTAAAACGTTTCGTAATTGACCAAGCTGATAGCTTGGTTTAAATTTGATTCTAAATTTTCATTAACACTTTCACCGTACAATATAAATAAACTGTCAGCATCTTTTTTCCATAAACCCAAATTGTTTTTTAAAGTTACTAGACCAAAATTATTGTTTTTAATTAATTCCCTAAGGCGGTTATCACCTTGAGCATAATTTTCAGGGTATCTTTGGGCCATCTGTAGCTGATAAGTAGTCAGGTCGGTAAAGTCGACCAGTAAATACTCGGTCGAGGTAGGCACTAGGTAAGGCAGCTGGCTGAATTGTTGCTTGCCGGTGAACACGTAGTTAAGGGCGTAAAGCTGTGGTCTTGAGGATAAGTGGCTGAGCAAATCATAAGTTGTGATCAGGCTAGCTTTGTCTGGAATCATTGCTTGGAATTCAGATTTACTGTCTAATTTAGTATTTTCATTTTTAATATTTTGTAAGGTTGGTAAAATAGGTCCCACAAAAATAGTAAAGTAAACTATGGCAGCCAGACCTATAGTTATAAGTAAGTTTTTTTGTTTATATTCGCGAGTATTTATTTTTTTTAACCCATGAGCCGAGGCAATTATTAAAGCCACCATAAACGGCGCAGGATAATGCATTTGGGTGAGCATAAGACTTGTTCCACCCCCGGCCAATAGTAATTGTAGATAAGGAACGATGGTTATGATCAAATAGCGAGGCGCAAGTAAAGGCAAAAATCCAAACGACCCAATAGTCACGAATAAGACGGCCAGGGTAACTGGACTTAAAAGGCGGGTGACGATTAAGGTTGGATTAGTTAGCAGGGCCCGGGCGGCTTCGCCTAAACTGGTTACGTCAGTACCTAGCCAAGCGTAATAACTTAAGAACTTGTATTGGTCGGCTGGCGAGAAGTACGCACCGACTTTTAGGGCTGCCAAGAAGTATAAGCTCGATATTAAGATCGGCCAAAAAATCCATTTTTTTGATCGCTTATCTAATAGGGCAAGTAATCCAAAGCCCATTACTAGCAATGCAGCGTCTTCGCGAATTGTTAGAGTGAGTAGGCCAACTAAAATAAAAGAAAAGAATTTTTTTTGTTGATATAAATAATATACCCATAGACCAAACAAAATAATTAGCGGCAAAAGATGAAATTCGTATAAGTTGGTGCTGTGTAGTATTGGATTGACTAATAAAATTAGACTAACGGTTAGGCCCAGTAAACGCCCGCCAATTTTTTTGGCCACCAAGAAAGCTAAAAGCGCCGCGCCGGCTAGCCATAGAGTTTGCAAGCTTAGTAAAGTTAGGGGGTGGGGGATGGCGCAGTAGGCTGGAAGTAGAGGTAGTAGGATGGGGGTGACGTGGTCTCCCAGGTATTTATGAGGATGAATGGTCAGACCAAATAAATCTCCCGAGCATGATTGCGAAAAAGTCTGGTTAAAAATAGCTAGGTCGAGGCCGTTGTACTGAAAGTTATTGTATTTCCAAACGGATAAACTAAAAAAGAAAATAGTATAAGTTAATGCAGCTATGATTAGAATAGATTTTGAGTGATTACGGATTTTGATTTTTATGGGTTTCATAGCATGCATTTTAGCACATTATAAAACCCCGCCTTTAAGCCAAGGCGGGGTTTTAGGTTTATAGTAGAGAAAACTAGCGGACTACAGCTTCTGTAAGTTGGTTTACTACGAAGTTAGTAATGGCAAAAGAGGCTAGGACAATTATTATCCCAATAATAGCAGCCGTCAATACTTTTTTTGCTTTAGTAACACTATCTTCGTTGCCGGCTGAAGTCATCCAAAGTAAGCCACCGTATATCACTAGAGCCAGGAATACTACTCCTAGGAAGGATAAAACAATTTTTAAAACACGAGCTACGGTTTCGGCTAGGTGAAAGTCTCGGGCAGTGCTACTAGTGGTACCAAACACGTCGTGGCCTACTACGTCTAGTTGGTTTCGGATTTCTTCATCGACTGGTTGTCCAGTATCCGCTAGTGCTAAGGCTGGGCTTAATAGAATAGTTAAGGCAAAAAATACAGGTAAGATATTTTTTAATTTTTTTATAAACATATTTTTTATGATTTAAAAATTATTTTTATATTGGTGGCCCAATAACGCCTGGGCCCGAGGGGTTGGATAAGGCGGCCTCGGTAAAACGATTTACAATAAAGTTTGATATTGCCCAAGACATAAGCATCAGGACCATGCCTATAAAACCAGCGCTTATGACTTTTTTGGCTTTAGTTATAGCGTCTTCTTCGCCGGCCGAAGTTAACCATAGCCAGC
>CAXGXT010000107.1:0-2686 GCA_964013765.1 uncultured bacterium
GGCTAATTTTGATTTTCCTTTGTGACTGCGACCGCCACTTGCAAACTCGTCGCCATAGGTTTTTTTAATAAATTCATTGGCGTTGTCTTTAAACTGTTGGGCCAGGTTCACCGAGTCGGTACGCATATAAGTAATCAAACCAACAGATTCCCCGTTTACTTCGGCCCCCTCATATAGTCGTTGAGCCAGCATCATAGTTTGCTTGGCCGAAAAGCCTAAACGTCGGTTAGCTTCCATCTGTAGGGTTGAAGTTGTAAATGGGGCAGGGGGTTGTTTGCTGCTGGTTTTTTTCTCAACATCGGTGACTGAGTATTTTGCTTCCTTAATCGCGGTCATTATTTCCTTAGAAGCTTTTTCATTTTTTATGGCCATCTTATTTAAAGACTTGCCATCTTTAGTAGCTAGCTTGGCTGTAAATACTTGTTCATCTTGATCACTCTCATCAAATTGGGCTTTTTTAAACTCACCTTCAATAGTCCAATATTCTTCAGGTTTAAAGGCTTCGATTTCTCGCTCTCGCTCAACGATTAGTCGTACGGCAACCGATTGTACCCGTCCAGCAGACAAACCACGAACTACTTTTTTCCATAGAAAAGGAGATAGTTTGTAACCTACCAATCTATCCAAAACGCGCCGAGCTTGTTGGGCATCAACTCGATCATTGTCTATTCCGCGGGGATTTTTTAACGCCTCCTTAATAGCAGTTTCAGTAATTTCGTGAAACACAATCCGTTTGGCTTTTTTAGGATCGACTTTAAATAGTTGAGACAAATGCCAAGCGATGGCTTCTCCTTCACGATCTTCATCAGTCGCGAAGTAAATGGTTTCTGCCTTGGCCGCCAATTTTTTTAAGGCGGTTAACTTTGCTTGTTTGTCTTTGGGGACCTCGTATTCAGGCGCAAAGTTATGCTCGACGTCTACGCCGAGCTTTGATCTTGGAAGGTCACGAATGTGGCCAAAAGATGATTCAATTTTGTATCCCTTACCTAAAAATTTGGTAATAGTTTTAGCTTTAGTAGGGCTTTCGACAATAACTAGATTTGACATGGTTTGGATATAATATTAGTAGAACTAATTTACCTTAGAAGCTTGATCTTTTCCGTAGGATTTTTTCTTCTGGGTACCAATTGGTACGTAAGCGTCCGGCTAAGTAGAACGAACCAGTGATAATGACTATGTCGCTCCGTTTAGCTTCTTCCAGGGCCATATGTAGGGCGTTGGTTGGGTCCAGAATAACTCGCCGTTTGGCCCCAGGATTAAATTTTTTAAATGCATCGGCAATTACCGAGGGAGCAGTGGTTTTGTTTCTGGGGTCAATGCTCCTGGTAATAAATACGGATTTAGCGAACGGCGCGATGGGTTCAATGACCTGTTCAATATCTTTTCGATACTTGACGCCAATAATAAGGATGATCTTTTCCTTTGTCAAATTTTTAATGTAACTAGCCAGGGCTTCCATTTTTGAAGAATTATGGGCTCCATCCAAAATAACTCGTGGTCGACGTTGGACAGTTTCGGTTCGGGCAGGCAAAGCAAACCTCTTTTCGATGGCTTTTTTATTTACTTTAATTCCCAAACCGGTTAGGACTTCGTTGGCCAAAGTCGTGTTAATTTGGCGGTAGTCAACTTTGGTTCCCGGCCGGGCTCGGACGATAACCAAGGGAACATTTAGCTCACGACATTTTTTGCGGAAAATTGGCAAGAGCTGTCGACTCTGTTCACTGGTATAAACTTGGGTGCCAGGTTTAATTATGCCGGCTTTGTTTAAAGCAATTTCGCTTTTGTTGTCTCCAATTACTCCGGTATGGTCTAAAGAAATATTTGTGATGATTGCCGCCGCCGGAGAGGGGATAACGTTGGTCGTATCATAACGGCCACCGACGCTAGCTTCTAAAACAGCGTAAGTGCAGCGGCGGCGTTTAAAATATAATAAGGCAATGGCCAACAACATATCCGACCAGCCGGGATGTTCGTAGCCAGATTTATGGTAGCAACGGTCTATGGCTGGTTTTATCTCCTCCAAAATTTTTACAAATTCTTCGGGCGCAATGTATTTATTACCTACCTTAATCCTCTCGATATAAGTTGTTGGGTGGGGCGAAGTAAAAAGCCCGGCGTTTTTGTGGTCAGCCAAAAGTCCCGCGTGTATCTTGCTGGCCACTGACCCTTTACCGCTGGTGCCAGTAATATGGATAAAGCGCATGTCGTTTTGCGGGTCACCCAATAATTTTAAAAAGAAGGCGAGGCGCTTTAGGCCATCGCCGCGTTCGTATTTGTTTACACGTTGAATCGAGCTCTCTAAAAATAAAGCCGCTTGGTGATATTCAGAATATTGATCTTGGGCCATAGGTGATAGGAAATAGTATTTTTATACTAGCACATAATATCCTCCCCCGATATTTTTTATTATGCCTTGGATTTGTAGCTCACTTATTATCACAGAAATTTTTTGAATCGGCTGAGCCAAGTCGGCAGCCAGTCGGTCGATATGCACTGGTTCTCGGCTAAGTAGTTTTAGGACACTTTGTGAGCCCTGACTTAGAGATTCGGTCATGGCTTTATTTGGTTCAATGGAATTTTCTAAGCCCAGAGTATTTAATATTTCTTCAGAATTATGGATAGGAGTGGCACCCTTACTAATGAGTGTGTTCGTACCTTGGCAACCGTCGACAAAAATACTTCCAGG
>CAXGXT010000108.1:0-2680 GCA_964013765.1 uncultured bacterium
GAAGGTAAGCTAAGTGTAGGTATTAACAATAATAATGTCAACCCCAGCGAAACCTGAATCCCTACCCTGTAACTTCTATTTTTATCTTGTTCTCAAACCTAGGAGTCTTTTTTAACCAACTAGGCTTAAAAATAACTTCCACAGACTTCACCTCAGGAAATTGACTAAAATATTCTTTAATTTCAAACTCAGTTAATCCCACTAATTCATCTTTCGTAAATTCTCTTTCGATAGTATGTCGAGTTACCTTGGCTTTTCCCGTAGCCCGGACTGTAGCAGACTGCTCTTCAAGGTTTACTTGTAACAACTCGTAACTCAAACTATCATTTTCTAAATTAAGAAATATCTCTCCTTCGGTTAATGACTCTTCGGCTTGCGTACCGAGCCTGGCTTCTATTTGACTTTCGTCAAACACAACGGCAGTAACAGTTAACTGTAGTTCCGCTCCAAATTCTGATCGCTCATCGTTTACCTCGACGTCGTAAGTAGTTTGGACTACGGTCTGCTCGGTTAATTTCGGCCACAGTAATTCTTCACCAGATAGCTGCTCATCTATTTGCGCGAGCGCCAAAATAAAAGTGTCGTCGGCCAAACGTTCTCGGGCGGCGGATAAATCTTCACCAGAAACCACTGCTACGGTTTGAGGCTCATCATTAAAAGCCTTATCACTTTCAGCATAAATTTTATCTTGCAATGGTTCCCATAACCCTGGGATCGTAAACTTTGTAGGTGCTAAACTTGAAAAACTTTCGGGATCATCGGGATAAACTCTAACCCTTACCTGTTGGCCAGCGCGAGCCACAGCATCAGATTTTAACCTAAACAACTGACCGTCCGAAGTCAGTAAACGAGTAGTAGCAATTAACTGTTGGTCTTTACTATAATTATTAATAATAGTTACCTGCCCAACAGTGTCGGTCTCGGTTTCAGATATACCTGTAGCTGGAAATGTAGCCTGTCCACCAAGAGTCACTGAAACTACCCTTCCGTTTGTTGAAGAATCCCCGTCTATTATTAAATCTAAAGGAGACTGTACGGTAAAGGAAACTTCTTGATCAACTAACTTAGTATTTGTACTCAAGCTAATAGTTACACCTGCCCAAATAAAATAAAAGGCAAATAGCACCACCACTACCACCAAACCCACCAAGGCTAAGGCAAAATTTCTATAAAAACCACTTACTCTAGCTGTTCTTTTAGTCATAAAGATATACGAGATATATTAATTACCGGTTGCATTTTAGCAGGAGTCAAACATTAATGGCAAGCTCTATTTATTTACACTAAGCTTAGCCACCATAAGACTCAAATCTAACTGAACCCATACCCAATAAAGCTTCTATTTGTCCACGGGCATCTTCGTTAACCTGATACGAAGTCATAACTTTCTTGTGGCCACTACTATCTTTTACTACTAAACATACCTTATAACGCCCTCTTTCTTTTCCAAGTATTTCTTTAAGTCGAGCCGCCACCGACTCGTCCGCTCCGGAAGGCATAAAAACAAATGCGCTACCTGCTACTAATAAAGTTGTGTCTGTTCCAGACCCCATTCCAGACCCTGGCGAATCTGACTTACGTTTACCCTGCCATCTTTTTTTGTAACCTAGATTCTCACTCGATAATTCATCGAGAGCGGCTCCAATATTAGACTCATTAACTACAAGTGTTCGATCAGCAATTAATTTAGCCTCGCCATCTTTGTCGGACGTGTGTGCTTGCATTAAAATAATTTTGTCTTCCTGCCATACGTCGGGAGAAACTTGTAAGGTTCGAGGGAAAACCAACACCTCAATACTTCCGGTAGTGTCTTCAATGCGCGCGAACAACATCGACTGCCCAGCCTTGGTAATAATCCGTTTAATATCAGTTATAACTCCAGCCACCAATATTGCCCCACCCGACCCCTCGTCGATACTTTCTAAAATACTACTAATCGTTTTTGTCCTTTCGACTAACGATTCCTGTAGTTCACCCAAAGGATGAGCAGTAATATATAGACCCAACAACTCTTTTTCCCAAGAAAGCTTTTGTTTATCGGTAGCCTCCTCTGCAGGATCCAGGGTTAATCTAGACAAGGCAGCGGCATCGGCCAACTGACCAAACAGACTTTCTTGATTACTCGCCGCTTCTCTGTTTATATCTTTTACGAAAGTTAAAATTCGATCAATATTATATAGAATCGAATTACGCTCACCAAGATTATCCAAAGCTCCACTCTTAGCCAAGGCTTCTAAAGATTTTTTATTTAAATCTTTTGTTAACACCCGTGACAAAAAATCTTCGAGACTTTTGTATGCCCCATTAGATTTTCTTTCCTGAATAATTGTATCAATTACATTTTCTCCTAAATTTTTAATAGCCGCCAACCCAAACCGAATAGTTTTCCCTTCCGTCTCGCCTTCACCAAATACCACTGTAAACTTTTTATAACTCTCATTTATGTCTGGTGGCGACACTTCAATATCCATCTGCCGACACTCCTCTACCTCAATTGATATCCGATCAGAATTTCCATGGTCAGAAGTTAGGAGGGCTGCCATAAATTCGGCTGGATAGTTTGCCTTAAGATACGCAGTCTGGTAAGCAATCATGGCATAACAAGCGGCGTGAGACCGGTTAAAACCATAACGAGCAAAGGGTAAAATAAATTCCCAGATTTGCTTGGCTACCTTTTTTG
>CAXGXT010000109.1:0-2646 GCA_964013765.1 uncultured bacterium
TAAAAAAGAAAAAGACAAAGAGTAAGGATGGTAAGCTACCGGCTGGGGTTGGTCCGAAAATTATAGTTAAAATAGAGCGGCGTGAAGCGGTGCAAGATTTTGCGTCTATTTTGGCTGAGACCGACGGAGTAATGGTGGCGCGCGGAGACCTCGGTATCGAATTACCGCCCGAAGACGTCCCGCTTATTCAAAAAGAAATTATTAGACAATGCAACCGTGCCGGCAAGCCGGTAATTGTAGCTACCCAGATGCTGCAATCTATGACGGCCGCACCGCTGCCCACCCGCGCCGAAGTTTCCGACGTGGCCAATGCGATACTCGACGGGACAGACGCAATCATGCTGTCCGGCGAGTCGGCCAGTGGTAAATATCCGCTCAAAGCAGTTCAGGTTATGGACCGGGTGGCCGACGAGGTTGAAGGAAAAGTAGTGGCCGACCGTCAGTTTGTTGGGCATCGGGTGCGAACGACGGCTTTGCAACCACAAGAAACTTCCGAAGCCATTGCTTTGGCTACTAAAGAAGTTTCGGACACGATCGATGCCAAAGCCATTGTGTGTGCGACTATTACCGGGCGTACGCCCAGGCTGGTGGCGCGTTATCGTCCCGAAGTTCCGGTCATCGCCATGACTGATCAAGATTTTACTATGCGGCAGTTGGCTTTAGTTTGGGGTGTGCAGTCTTACAAAATTCCGTTTATTGGCTCGGTCGAAGAACTTAATAAAGCCGTCACCAAAGTTGCCCGTCTGGCTGAGATTGGCACGGGCAGCGTGGTGGTTGTGGCTGGGGACCCAATGGGCGATCCTGTTCCGCCAAACATGGTTAAAGTTTTGGAAGTATAAATTTTTGGCTTAGTAAAGGGTCTGTTTGACTAAACAACTAAATCTTGGTAAAGTAGCTACTTCTTTGAAAAGTAGTTTTTTAGTTCTTTTATTCTTTTAGGAAAGGTATTGCCTATTAAGAAATGTTTTGTTTGAAGAGTAGGGCACATGTCATTGTTTCTTGTTTACTTCTAGGCATTGGGAGTTCTCCCTTGAGAATACTCGTTGAAAACGCTGAATCGTTTGTCAATCGTGTGCACGACCTTGTTCCGGGACTCGTTGTTTCGATGCTTAGTGAAAATGAGGTCGACGTGGTTGGTGGCAAAAGGTCGGTTAAACAATTGGCAGCTATTGGTTTGGATTTCTTGACGCCAAGCGAATATCGCAAGGCCATTAGCCGTACCAACGGTAATGGTCATAATAAACGACGTCAAAGAGGTAACAGATCAAGGCGACGGGAAAGCATTCGGTTACCGGCCTGGATGCTGGTGGTAGACAAACGAGCAGCGTAGGTGCGGGGGAAAAGGCAATGGCAAGCTTTAGCTGGGTAAGGGAAACATCGAAAGGAGGTGATTTTCCCTAACTAGGTCTCGTATTTCATTTCTTTAAAGTCGCATTCTTTGCGGCAGTTTACCATGGCAAGTAGATTTGGGAGTAAGTTTTATGGCAACCGATGTTAGTGATCAAAAAAAGGCAGCATTTGAAATCCTGCCCAATATGTCCGCTCGACAAGTGGATGAACGTTTGAAGCAGATGGATTGTTGTGCGGCTTATACAGGTATGCCGCGCAAGAAGGTATGGGCGAAAGGAAGTGCTGTAGTCTGCTTCCAGGTGGGCAGCAAGTTTTGGGTGGCGACACCGACAAGTCAAGATCAGGCAAATATTCTGGCCCAGATCATTGTTTCCCACTCGACAACGTTGCCAAGCAGTAACAAGCTTGAATGCAAGTTGCATTCGAATGGGGTAGGTGGCATTTCCATCGTTCTTACGAACCAAAGGAAGGTTAAGATCGTTCGGGTCAAATGAGCTGACCTACTCACTCCTCATAATAAACACATCATATCGACAACGTCCGGCACGTATCCTCTGCGTACCGGGCGTTTTTTTATACCCCGAAAGAATGTATAATATATTCATGTCCATTTTTACCTCCACCCCAGACCCGATCGCTATAGTCGTTGGCAACGTAGCTGTACACTGGTACGGTCTAATTATTTCTCTGGCCACCGCCTTAGGCATGGCTCTTACGGCAAGGCTAGGTAGGCGTTTAGGGATCAGTAAAGAGCTAGTATACGATTTAGGCTTTTGGGTGATTATCGGTGGATTGGTCGGAGCGCGGCTGTACCATGTCTTAGTCTTGGAGTTGCCATATTATTTAGCAAATCCGGGTGACATCATAAAAGTCTGGCAAGGGGGCATCGCTATTCATGGGGCGATCTTGGGCGGTTTTTTGGCCGCTATTTTTTATGTCCAAAAAAAGAAAAACGTATCGTTTTGGGTGTGGGCAGATTTAGTTGTGGTGGGTGTGGCTTTGGGCCAAGCCATTGGCCGCTGGGGGAATTACTTTAACCAAGAATTGTTTGGCAGGCCCACAGATTTATCATGGGGTATTCCAATTGTAGAGGCGTTGCGGCCAATTGCATATCAAACAGCTGAATTTTTTCATCCAACTTTTTTATACGAGTCGATTTTAAACTTATTAACTTTTGGTGTTTTACTGATCCTTTTTTATAAATTTCCCGGAGCCAAAGCCCGGCACCCTGGGTTTCCCGTAAAAAAGAATGAGTATAGGGCCGGGGTAGTTTTTTTAACGTATTTAGTCTTGTAC
>CAXGXT010000110.1:0-2617 GCA_964013765.1 uncultured bacterium
TTATTAAAGTTTTTTTCCAATATAAATTCATTGTATTGGGAACCGTCCAAGATTGATAAAATTTCTGGGTAGTCGCCCAACTCATTAGCCGTTACTCGCAAAGTTGCCCCTAATGGATTTTCGTCTAGTTCAGCCAGAGAAGTTATAATATCAGAATCATTTATATGAGCCTGCTTAAACTGCTCCAAAGCATCTTGTTGTGAAATGTATTCCAACTGATTTACTTGAGCCAAAGATGACAAGAAAGTTCTAACTTCTCTAGCTTGAGCCTCGGTTACTTCAGGTTTAAAATAAACACTTACATCAATTCTATCTTTTAAAATATTTATCGATCGGTCTCCGATGACATTTAAAATAACCAAACTATTCACGGACAAAAGTGTTAAAGTGATAATCGTAATTGTAACCACAGATAACCAAAAATTACGCCAGAAACTTTGCCCGGCAAACATAAAAGCTCGAATTATGGAAACAAAAAGCATATTAATTATAAATCATACATTGCATGACGTTTATCGGATACTACTTTGCCATCCTCCATCACAACAACTCTTTTTTTAATACCATCCACTACGTGTCGATCGTGGCTAACTAAGATAACTGTCGTACCAAACTCATTAATTTTTAATAATAAATCAGTGATTTCCTTGGCATTTATCTCATCGAGGTTTCCGGTCGGCTCATCGGCGATTAAAACTTTGGGTCGATGGATTAAAGCACGAGCAATCGCTACTCGCTGTTGCTCTCCACCAGACAATTGTTGGGGGTAACGATCCGCCTTATCTGGCAAACCAACAATTTTTAATACTTGAGGAACCACATCTCTAATTCGTGCCGGCGCAACCCCGCATACCTGCAAAGCAAAAGCAATGTTTTCAAAAATAGTTTTATTCCTAAGTAAACGAAAATCTTGGTAAACAACTCCGATTTGTCGTCTTAGGCTTGGTATCTGGTTTTGCCTAATACTAGTTATATCAACTCCTCCAACTACTACTTTTCCATTTGTAGATCTTTCCTCGGCGGTTAGCAATTTAACTAAAGTGGATTTCCCTGCTCCACTACGACCAATAATAGAAACAAATTCTTTAGGTTTTATATGCAACGTTAAATCCTTAACCGCAGCCGTGTCAGGAGGATAAATTTTATTTATACCTTTAAAATGTATCATTTTACTTTAAGAAAACATTAAAACAAGAAAGCATGAAAACAAATCAGAAAAACTAATATTATCTGATTTTATGATTTTTTGATTTCTTGTTTTTTTGACTGTCATAAACTTTACAGTAGCAGAAGTGTGATGTATTTTAGTAATCACGATTTACCTATAGTGACATCGATAGGCGGGATTAGTACAATGGTAGTACGCTGGCTTCCCAAGCCAGAGACGCGGGTTCGATTCCCGTATCTCGCTGAAAGCTACGCTAACCATTTACAATTGACAGTTAACTGTTAACGGTAAATTGTAAATGGTTGTGCGAAGCACCCGCCCGGATAGCTCAGTGGTAGAGCAGTCCCTTCGTAAGGGAAAGGTCAACGGTTCAAATCCGTTTCCGGGCTAATATAAAAACTGTAAACTAAGCGCCATAAGTAGATTAATAATATCGTCCTATGACGTTTACTTTACAGCTCAAATCTTGAAAAGTGCTTTACCCATTTTTCTATATTTGAATTAAGTTGCGATTCATTATCAACCCCTAGCACCAATCCGGGTAAATCTACGCCGTCATTGTTTGTTACTACCAACAATCTTTCATCTGCCTTTTTAAGACCAAGCTCAATACGAGCTTTTTCTTCAATATAGGCTTGGCTATTTAAATAATCTATCAAAGCGGTACGTTCCAAATTTTCTACCTTTAAAGACTCTACCGACTCTCGTAAACCAGTTAACTCAGAATCTAAACTTCTATTTGTTAAGAATTGACGGCTACTAGCTAAGGTTAATAATGCTAGAACAGCAATACCGCCGACCAAAGTCAGCCAACTCCCCAACAAGTTATGTAAACCAGGATGGGATCGATTACTCATAAACATTTAGTGCTCAAATTATACAATATTAAAATGCCCGTGCCTAGGATGCGAGCACTGCCTGAGACTTCCTCTCGGCTCGTTTTCGTGCACGTCTAATGATTAAGAAATATTTACCAGTTTCTATGGCAATTATTTCAATTACGCCTAAAGCACCAATCAACCACCACTCTTTACCTAGTGAAACTGTCCCAAATACATTTTGTAAGTGGGGCTCATATATAGCCGCGAGTTGTAAAATTGCCCCAATCCCAACAGCTACCACCAACCAACGATTCTTAAATGGATTAATGGTAAACACTGAGTGACGTAGACTTCTCACAGAGAATACATACAGAAGAGAATCAACACCTAAGGCTGCAAAAATTATAGTTCGCACATGAGGAAGATCTAAATCACCTTGTAATAAAAAGTAGTAAACGGCCAATAAAATTACATCGGTAATTATACCTATTATAAAAATTAGAACTTTCATATCTCTATCTAAAATCGAGGTACCTCGCTTACGGGGAGGCTCGGTCATATTTTCTGGCTCACCTTTTTCAAATGCCAAGGCTACATCCGGAAAACCATCGGTTACCAAATTAATCCA
>CAXGXT010000111.1:0-2599 GCA_964013765.1 uncultured bacterium
GTGCACACTTACAAAATCTGATTTTTTTAAAAGAGTATCCAGGGAAACTTTTTTAGCGCCACATTTTTTTTCAATATAACGATTTGGTTTAATGTCGTAATATAACACTGGCATATTAAAACCCTTACTTCGTTCGGCAACTCCGGTTCCGATTCTGCCAGTACCAATAATCCCGATTGTCTTTTGTGAAACATCGTTACCCATAAAAAGCATTGGCTCCCAGCCCTTATACTTACCGGCTCGAGTAAACTTATCTGCTTCGACAACACGTCTAGCTACAGCCAACATTAAAGCCATGGTATGATCCGCCACCGCTCCATCCAATACCCCAGGCGTATTAGTCACCTTTACTTTAAATTTATTAGTCGCTTTTAAATTTATATTATCGTAACCAACTGCATAATTAGCCACTACCTTAAGTTGTGGCCCAGCCACATTTAAAACCGAAGCGTCGATAGTCTCGGTTAACAAACATAAAATTGCGTCCACTCCTTTTACTCCACGCAATAATGCTCCTCGAGAAATAGCTTTATTTTTATTATAAACTGTAACTTTATAGCCTTTCTGCTTAAGCAGCTTAACCCCGATCTCTGGTATTTTTCTAGTCACAAAAACTTTTACTTTTGGCTTGGGCATAAAAACTTATTAATTATTTATACTTACAAATGATTTACCTTTAAACACATCACCCACTTTAATACCTAGGCGTGTATACGCGCTTCGTGGGACTGTTATATCTCCAAGAAATAATTTTCCTGTATACAAATTTGCATCTGATTTAAATAAACCCACTTTTGGTAAAGCTACTGTTAGGGTAGCATTTGCCTTTACGATTGGTCCGTGAACACTTCCTTTGTTTGGATCTAAACCTGAAGGTAAATCATTGCTTAAAACTTTTGCCTGACTAGTGTTTATCAATTCTATTATCTCAGCTACCTTCCCCCTAGCCGCGCCTTTTACACTATAACCAAGCAAGGCATCAAGTATTAAGTCAGCTGAATTAAAAATTTTAGAAGAGGGACTTACTAGTTTTATACCCATAGTTTTACACGTCTTATACATTTGAGCCGTAGGGCCGGTTAGCCTCTTGATATCTGCCGAAGTAACTAAACTTACCTTCGCCCCAGCATTACTAAACATTCTAGCCGCAGCCAGGCCACCGCCGCCGTTTCCGCCCGAACCAAAGGCAACTACAATTTTTTTGTTTTTTAAGATTTTTAAAATTTTTGTGGCCACTCCGACCAAAGCTACAGCGTCGTGTTCCATCATCTGGACAATCGTAACACGGTAATGATGAATCATTAAGCGATCAACGCGCGCCATTTGTTGGGCGGTTATAGTAG
The DNA here is from genome assembly GCA_964013765.1 of uncultured bacterium. Lineage (GTDB taxonomy): Bacteria > Patescibacteriota > Patescibacteriia > Buchananbacterales > CAXGXT01 > CAXGXT01. Next base: position 1,344 of record CAXGXT010000111.1, read on the forward strand.
GTATACGTTTCATTTAAATAAGATATTATCTTTAAAATAAATCTGTTATCCTAGCTCCCCTCACTAAGGAGAGGAGCTAAGAAAAATCATTTCCTACTTAGCACTATGCCCACCAAACTGCTCACGCAAAGCCGTTAAGACCTTACCCGTGTAGCCAGGATTCTTAGCTGACCTTTTACGGAAATTTAATGCTTCTTCAATTACTTTTACTTGCACTTTCATCTTCATTTCCTTGGCTGTCTTTACCGTCCAGGCTCCTTCACCAGAATGAGCCACGGTTGAGGAAGCGCCTTTTAACTTAACCCCACGTTGTTCGAATCCGTCTCCCAGCCATTCGACTAAGCTCGAGGTGATAACACTACCATGATTATAAACCTCGGCCACGCGCGCCAAGTCTGGCTTAAACCTATGCTTATCCATCAAATTAAATCCTTCAGCGATGGCTTGCATGATCCCGTATTCGATTCCATTGTGGACCATCTTTACAAAATGCCCCGCTCCGTAACCTGGGAAAAACTGTTCACCGCGATATACCACTAAATCTTCAAATAAAACTTTAAGTCGATCATAATCTGTCTTTTTACCTCCGACCATAATACAAGCTCCATTCCTAGCCCCGCCCGGACCTCCCGACACGCCAGCGTCTAAGAATTTAATCCCATGCTTGGTAACCCGCTTAGCCCGTTTAATTGTATTTTCGTAATAAGAATTACCCCCATCAATAATTGTATCGCCTTTATCAAGTAGGGGGATAAGTTTGTCCAAAACTTCATCGACCGGTTTGCCGGCTGGAACCATAATCCAAACAACTCTGGGTTTTGATAATTTAAAAACCATGTCTTCTAATGAATAAACACCTTCTCCGCCATCAGCAATATATTCATCAACCGGTTCGGCCGAACGGTTGGCCGCAATTACTTTCCAACCCTTATCAAATAGTTGGCGAGCTAGACCTCCACCCATTTTTCCAAGACCATAAATACCTAACTCATGTTTTAAATTGTCTCCTTTAGTTAAAGCTGCTTCAATTTTTTTATCTGACTTGGCAACAACTTCTACACTATTTGGTTTATAAATATTCAAAGGCACTTTGTTTCTCTTCCAGCCTTCAATGATTGGGTCGACAAACTTCCAACCGGCCATGACTTCGTCGGTACTAACAAATAAAGTTTGGTCCCCACGAATACAATCTAATAATAATTTTTCGTATTCTTCTACGTATTGGTGACGTTGGCCTGGGTCCCGCAAGTCAAAAC
>CAXGXT010000112.1:0-2598 GCA_964013765.1 uncultured bacterium
AATAAAAATACTTTAATAACTTCAAAATTATCTATCATTGTAAACTATTTTATCAAGATTAAACGCGATTAATTATAACTGTAGCCACGCCGGCAATTAATAAAATTAACTGGATAAACGCAGCTAAGCCAAGTAAAAAATATTTTGAAATATTATCTCGACTAACTATTCCAGCGATTAAATTATTTACCAATAAAATAACAAGCCCCCAAGCCGGGGAGAATAAAGTTTGCCACTGATTACCAATTGAATCTACTCCAAAATAAATATTGTAATGTAAAATAATATCACTTCCGGCCGGGACTCCTAGCCAAAGAATAGCCCACAAAGAAATATTAAAAATTATACTCCCAAACAATAAAAAACGAGCTGGCCGGTGCTTACTGTAAAACTCTCTCAACCCAGAAAGTAATGCGGTAAATGATCTTAAAACTGGTATAGCCATGGACTTATTGTACTGATTTTAGACTAATTAATAAAGTAGATGACTCTACCCTCCACCTAGTACTTTCAGAACTTTTTTAAGGGCCGAAACTACAACGTCCATGTCTTGCTTGGTGTTCGCCCGCCCCAAACTAAATCTGATACTACTCAAGGCGTGAGCGCGGGGTAGACCCAAAGCCTTAATAACGTGAGAAGCTTCAATTTTTGTGGAACTACAGGCAGAACCAGTCGAGGCCATTATCCCCTGCTTATCTAAATATATAATTAGCGTTTCACCATCAAAGCCCGTGACAGATATATTAACATTATTAGGTAGTCTATTTTCTAGGTCACCATTAACAACTATCCCAGAAATTTTTACTAATTCGGATGTTAAATAGTCACGTAACTTTATTAATCGGGCTGATTCTCGGGTACGATTTTTGATTGCCAAAGTTAAAGCTTTAGATAAGCCGACCACGCCGGCCACGTTTTCTGTGCCGCTGCGCAAGCCTGCTTCCTGCCCGCCGCCATGTATAACTGGCAGTATAGTTTTAATCTTGCGACTTACAAATAAAGCCCCGACTTGCTTTGGGCCATAAATCTTACTACCGTTAATAGTCATGAGGTCTACCCCCAAAGCATGAACATCCATTTTTAAATAGCTGGGTGCTTGGCAGGCATCGGTGTGTAACAAAACCGGTTTCCAACCTTTCTTAAGCCTATCTTTATTTATCTTAGCTAATTCACGTGCCAAATTTTGGATTGGCTGAATCGTTCCGATTTCGTTATTTGCATACATTACGCTAATCAATAAGGTCGACCGCTTGATAGCTTTAATAATTTTTAAAGGTTTAACCAAACCAGTTGATTCCACTGGAATGTAAGTAACTTCTCCACCGCTAGCCGAAAAAGCCTCAGCCGTTTCCATCACTGAAGGATGCTCAATATTTGTAGTAATAAAATGAGCCTTACCTTTTATAGACAAGACTCCTAAAATTGCCAAGTTATTAGCCTCGGTTCCGCCGGCCGTGAAAACAATTTCTTCAGGACGGCAGCCTAAAGCTCGGGCCACAAAAACACGTGACTCCTCGACAGCCTCTTTGGCCGACCGACCTAAATCGTGTAACGAAGAAGGGTTGCCATAATCTTCAGTCAAATATGGTTGCATAGCCCGTCGCACCTCTGGAGATAGAGGTGTGGCTGCTGCGTAATCTAAATATACTTTCTTGGTAGTCTTAGAAGTCATGGGTAGTCATAGTTATTGAACCCTGCCAGTATAGTGTATTTAACTGGTTTTTTCAAGTGTCAGTTTAAGACAAAACAAAATCCCGCCCCGAATAAACGGAACGGGAAAATGTAGTGTTCTAAACGGTTAAAAACCGGTTAGAGAAAGTAGTAGCTATTCTTGGCTACCACCCTCGGCGTCACCACCCGCGTCGCCACCTGCGTTGCAGGTGCACGGGTCGTTACCGCAATTTAGGCACGCGTCCAGCATGGCTGTTTGCGTTAGTAATTAGATTTACCATTAATCCCAGGCTAAACCTGGGATTAAGATAGTTATGATTATACCTCTGCCAAAACCAGTGTCAAGATATTTTCGAGGGCTAAGCTAAGCCACTTTAAAAGTTGTTTCCACAGGTTATTTTATGAAATTAAAAAGTTTAAGAAAAAAAGAACCTCTCACGAATCAACGAGAGAGGTTCTTTTTTAAATGCGGGGTCGCGACTAGCAGCTGCAACCGCCTCCAAGTTGGATGGACATAAAAATAAAATTATTAATCTCTACTACACAGTGTAGCAGGTAAAAATAAGTTTGTCAATAGTATTAATTTGGGCTAACTAAAACCATTAATTTTTTTCCATTTTCTACGTCACCATCATTCCAGTCATGAACAGCATTTATTAAAGTTTGGTACTTATATTTATACCGAGCCCCCCTTCTTGTGCCGGGGTCATTGGTAATAAACTGATTGCGGTCGTATCCTCTAATAACCAACATGTGATATAGGGGCCCGGGTTGGGTAAAGTAAGGGTTGCCAAGTTCTCGGCCTGCGGCCGGAACGATGATTAATTTCCCGGCGGCTAACTCTTGTTTTATACGATCCACAGTAACGTCACCGGTAACCTCAACTTCGTAATTAAAATAAGTTTTCATTATTTCTTTTACTTCGCC
>CAXGXT010000113.1:0-2540 GCA_964013765.1 uncultured bacterium
TGACCATGCCGGAGTTTATGCGAGATCTTCTCCAAGCGGCATTCACGGCTTGGACCAGCGTCCTGTCCAACGAGTTCCGAGGGATTGCCCCAGGCCAGCCCGGTTACGACCATGGTGGGCCCGGGGAATACATTCCTTTGCCCAGCGAAGCGGCGTCTGCCGAAGCCGAATCGCTCAGTCAATCCGTCATTCCCGACGCTGAAACCGCCGGTGAAACCGTCCTTCCCGACCAGGAAACGGTCGATGCTTCCAATCGCCAGCGCGACGAGAGTCTCGGCGAGTCCAATGACACCGGTACCGACGGTGGTACTGATCCGGTAGACGAGTCCATTCAAGCTATTGCCGACGAACCCGTCGCCGAAGATGACGAAACCGAAGCGGCCGACGCTGAAACCGATCCCGACCATGATGTTGGTGATCTGGAAGACACTTTCGAGCCAGTTGGGGCAACCGTCGCCGAAACCTCCGAGGAAACCTCCGACGAGACTTCGGATGAAAAGGTACTCGTGACTGCCTGACCACGGTCAGGACGCACGAAGTTTTCGCGAACCAGGATCTTGGTTGTTGCCAACGTGGCGCAACCGAGATCCCTTTTTTTATTTCATTGACTAAGCCTCCTCTTCAGATTAAAATTACTTATATGGATCAAATTTACGGCACAATTATAATCGTTCTCCTAGTATTATTATTTTTAGCTTTAGGTAGAAGTGGAGGTATGCGTCGTGAAGCTGGAGAGGAACTTGAAGAAGTTAATGATTCGCGTCGGAACAAGATCGAAGACGACAAAGAAAAAATAGTAAAAAAAATAGAATCCGAAGGACGGATTACTAATGATGACGTGCAGCAGTTACTGCGAGTGTCCGACGCCACGGCTACGCGGCGGTTGCAAGAATTAGAAGATGAAGACGAAATCGAGCAGCGCGGTAAGGGAAAGAATACTTATTATGTTGAGGCTGGACAAGAAGAAGAGGGAGAAGAAGAGGAAGATTTAGAACAGGACTAATTGTCCACCCTTATAAATCGTTCCCAAACCTGACCACCGTTTAAGAGGGTGGTTTTATTTTTGTCTCGTAATTTTAAGACAAATCTAAGAGTATGGATCCGAGGGGGGACTTTGCGCGGGTCAATGGTAAATTTAAATACGCCAACTTCGCCCGGCGCGACGGTCGTGTTTTCGATTTCAACAGCTGCAATCTCACTAGTCACCCAGTCGTTTGGATCGTAGAACAAACTTTTGCTTCCGTCGCCAGCGTAGATTTTCAGCGCTGTCCGACGAGACGTCCAGGTTTCGTCGACAGAAACATTTTCAATTTCCATAGTAATATCCATCGGCTTCCAGTCGTTAATTACGGCTACCGGTAAGTTATGGCTTTTTATTTTACCGCCGGTGGCTGGCCGGACAAATCCAAACTTGCCCAACTCACTTCCGTTGATCGGATCTTGGCTGGCTGAAACTAATTTAAAATTAAATTGGGTTAAGCCAGCTTCTTCGGGGCCAACTAGCGCAACATTAAATGTAGCGTTTTGTCCGGGGCTGACACTCGACTCTTCAAAGTTAATTTGATCGCTACTTGCTTGGGGACTGACCAACCAAACGTCGCCAGTTGACCAAGTGTTGGGCCCGGGGTTTAGGTAGGTGACCACATGCGGTTTGCTTTGTCCGGACAGGACTTCGATGGCTGGTTCGATGCTGACAAACGATGCATTTCTGGTTGGCGCATAAACTGTGGGGGTAGAAACCACTGGCGGCGGGTCGATAATAGTTTCATCCACGAAACTTATTGGGTCGGCAGCAGCATGCAGCTCCAAAACAGTGTTAGAAATAGACACGGCTGTCTGTAATTTATCTAAACCAAATACACGATTGAAAATATCGCTCGGGTTATCAATTTTTAGACGCTGTCCGTCAGAAATTAGGTAATATCTGGTCGAATATTTTACAAAAGTACCATCCTTGAGTAAGACCGGTTCACCGATAGGCAGACTTTCTATTTCCGCAGTAGTTACTGCTTCGGCAGTTTCCCCGGCATAGCGGATTTGCCAGACTGCCTGGTCAATTGCGTGGCGTAAGCCGTCTTTTAATGACCAATAGTTTCCACTGGCCACTACCAATTTTCCTTGCGGGTTATTAGAGATGGCGGTAATCGGAGTACCGACTGTATATGGGTCGAGGTTGGACTCAGCTGTTTGGGGGATGTCGGTAAAGCCGGTCGCAATTCCAATACCCGCGTCGAGCAATAAGGCCAGGCCGGCGTTGTCGATAATCGGTCGACGGGTTTGGCCGTCGATTAAGAACGACTGACCGGTGGCGGCCGAGCGGACCAGAGTTTGGTCTGAAAACATTATCGCCGGGCCTTCGGGGTAGCCGGCCAGTTTTATTCCCGTACTTACAATTGCGTCGCTTTCTTTATAGTCGGCTAGAAATAAATCTTTGGAAGCAAAGCGTCGTTTGGTGTTGCGATCGATTAACCAGTAGTCATTTCCTACCTTAACCACCTGTCCGTTTTGGAATCGTTGGTCGGTGAAGTAACGGTGCCAAA
>CAXGXT010000114.1:0-2481 GCA_964013765.1 uncultured bacterium
ACTCAACTATCCTGCGCCCAGCTCGATATGCTTCGTCGTCGTATACCAAGCTAGAAAGAGACTCAACTGGCTCCTCGGCTACCAGTATATCAAGTTTAACAATTTTGGTCGGACGATAATCAATCAGCTCATAAGTTAACGAAGCATACCCGGCGGTCGCGCTTTTTAATTTGTCATAAAAATCAACTAACAATGCGGTTAGGGGAATCTCATAATGAAGGACTCCAATTTTTTCGTCTAGATATTCAGTAGTTTTGTAAACAGATCTCCGATCACTGGTTAACTGCATAACCGCACCGACATATTCTTTGGGACTAAATATATCCACTTTCATAATTGGTTCTCTTACTTCAGCGATTTTTGTTACGTCAGGTAATTCTTGAGGACTTTTAGCGATTAACTCCTCTCCACTTAAAAGTTTTACCTGGTAAGCCACGCTGGGCACGGTGACCGTTATCTCCAAATTATATTCGCGTCTCAGTCTTTCTTGAACAATTTCTAAATGAAGTAACCCTAAAAAGCCACATCGGAAACCATACCCCAGGGCCGGAGAATGTTCTGGTTCAAAAACTAAGGCCGCATCGTTAAGTCTTAATTTTTCTAGAGCGGTACGTAACGGTAAAAAGTCATTGCCTTCTTGCGGAAAAATACCCGCAAACACCATTGGCTTTACTTCGCGGTAGCCGGGCAGAGCTTCGGCCTGCGCCGAACTGGATATCGTGTCACCGACTCGTACTTCCGCTACGTCCTTAAGACCAGTTGCTACCCAGCCAATTTCGCCAGCCTTAAGCGCATATACCGATTTTCGTTCTGGCTTAAATACTCCAACCTCAGAAGCAGTCAAAGTTTTACCCGAGGCCACAAAATAAACTTCGTCACTAGATTTAATTTCTCCAGCAGCTACGCTTACATACGCAATTACTCCCTGAAATTCATCGAAGGTAGAATCAAAAACCAGGGCTTGAAATTCGGAGCCAACTTCTTTCTTACTTACCTTACTTACCTTGGGCGCAGGTATCCTTTCACTAATTGCCTTTAATACTTCTGAAATATTTTTTCCCGTCTTGGCCGAAACAGTCAGAATTTCACTTTCATTGCACCCCAAAAGATCTACCAACTCAGCAGTTACCCTAGGTACATCCGCGTTTGGTAAATCTATTTTATTTATAACTGGAATAATTGTTAAATTTTGCTCGAGGGCCAAATATAGGTTAGCTATAGTTTGGGCCTGAACGCCCTGACTAGCATCAACCAACAATACCGCCCCTTGGACTGCGGCCAAAGACCGGGAAACCTCGTAAGTAAAGTCTACGTGCCCGGGAGTATCAATTAAATTAAAAACTAAACCCTCCCACTCCATTCTAACTGGTTGTAATTTAATTGTAATTCCGCGCTCACGCTCAATATCCATTTGGTCGAGAAGCTGATTCTGCATTTCTCGACTAGCCACAGTTTGGGTCGATTCCAACATCCTATCGGCCAAGGTTGATTTACCATGATCAATATGTGCGATGATACAGAAGTTGCGTATTTTGGATGTGTCCATACAGTAGTCTGTAGTTAGTAGTTGGTAGTCATTAGAAAAGAATAGTATAGCCTGCTAATATACCAATAAATTCATAGAAAATCAATAATTATAGTTACTACAAACTACAGACTAAGGACTACTAACTAATCTAGTTCCTTCTCTACTGCTTCGGCCGGTACGTTTATGACTTTTGGCCTGCGCTTAATGGCATTGGTAAGTAAACTAACTTCTGGCACGCGCAACATCCTAGCTATAACCACGAAAGCAAAAATTCCAAATACTCCGGCGATAAAACCCTGACTAGCAATGCCAAGAAATGTATCAGTGCCCCCTAAACCTAAAAATGGAGTTATACCCCACTTCACCAACTGGACTACAATTGCTAAACCTGCGCTGGCCACGGTGATTTTTGAAAATGAAATTATTATCGGCCAACTATTTAAACTTCCCAGTTTTTTTCGTAGGGCCACCGCCAATAAAAGCAAAGCCAGGTATGATGAAATTCCAAAGGCAATGACTAAACCCAAAACTCCTAAACTTTTTACTAACCATACGCTGAGCACTAAATTTACTCCCGCCGAAATTAACATTGAAGTAAACGGGGTTTTTGTATCGTGTAAAGAGAAAAACACTCGGGTGATGATCGGCGTAATAGCCTGAGCTACTAAACTTAATGCGAATAAACTTAAAGCTTGCATGGTTAATACTGTATCTTCCCAATCAAAACGTCCACTCCCCAAAACAGTACGGACCAACTGTGCCCTAAGAACAATTAACAAAGTTGAAAATGGTACCATGAAAAAAAGAACCTGTCGTACTGTCCGTGAAAAAACTTCAATCAATTCTTTTTTTCTATTTGCTAACTCGGCAAAAGTTGGAAACGCTGCGATCGCAAAAGAAATAGCAAAAATTCCTAAAGGTAAAGATTGTAAATTAAATGCTAAATTAAAAAT
>CAXGXT010000115.1:0-2455 GCA_964013765.1 uncultured bacterium
GCTCTTCCGATCTGATGAGGTCTGTCTCTGCTTGCATGTGAATAAGCTTGCCGACCTCCTCCGGGACGTAATATGGGTCGTCACGTGGAGGGCTATGGCCACTCCTACGCCATTCCTTATAAGCTTCGACAGCTTCGCCGCCGACGAACTGCAAAGTTCTTGCGCTCGGGTTGTCGCCCAGGGCCTGACCCTGTAAATGGGTCTCGACCGAGAAGATTTCAAGTTCACGGCCACCGTGCTTTGCTGCAGCGATCCTTTCCAGGGCGTAGGCCTCAGCGTCAAGATCCGTATCGCATCTTCCGAGTTCAAGCTCCCAAGCCGCCTCACCCCAACCGTCAAACCCGGGTTTCCTGTAAAAAATCCAACCAGGTACCTTCCGGAACCCTACCAAACTGACCTCGGACTAAACCGATTTGGTGATACGAATGTTTTCCCGGCCGGTGTTCTTTGGTCTGCTGAAAACCCATGGATTTCTTCCTTTATGTGTTTGAAGTTTTCGTATTGTCAAAAAATCAACGCTCCGCTAAACACGATTGCAAACAATGCCGTTCCAAAAATCTAATTACTCAACCAGATTCAAGACTGCTTACGAATTATTTTTTAATCCTCATTAAAAATTCGGGCAGATTTGCAAAATTTGCTTCTAATTTAACAACAGCGCCATAAACCCTCACTAGGCCCACGACGCTGCTGTTAAATTAAGCCTAAATTAAGTCTAAGTTATTTCAAAGTAACGGTTGCTCCAGCTTCTTCCAGCTTAGCTTTCATTTCCTCTGCTTCTTCTTTCTTTACGTTTTCCTTAACTGCCTTAGGAGCCGCGTCTACTAAGTCTTTGGCTTCTTTAAGTCCTAGCTCAGTAATTGCTCGTACAGCCTTAATTACGCCGATCTTACTATCACCAGAAGCAGTTAGCTCAACAGTGAATTCAGATTTTTCCTCAGCAGCTGCTTCGGCTGGACCAGCGGCGGCCATAGCTACTGGAGCAGCAGCTGATACACCGAACTTGTCTTCTAGAATTTTGACCAACTCGGCCAAATCTAGCACAGAAAGCTGTTCGATAGTCTCAACTAGAGACTTGAACTTTTCTGGTACCTCTACGTCTTTTGTTTCATCAGCCTTAACTTCTGCGGCTGGAGCTTCTTTTGTTTCCTCTGCCTTGGCCTCTGGAGCCTTAGCTTCCTCTTTTGCCTCTTCAGGCTTTTTTTCGTCTGCCATATGTTTAATTAATAATTGTTTAAATTAAGTAAAATAAATTAATAAATTAAGATTTCTTATCGCCAATAGCTTTTAGGCTGTAAACTAAACTACGTAACAATCCAGAACTTACTCCGACCAAACCACTCATTGGGGCAGCCATACTGCCTACTACCTTAGCTAACAACTCTTCACGGCTTGGCAATTTGGACAATTCACTTACTTTAGCTTGATCAACATAATCGCCTTCCAAAACTCCTCCCAAATACACTAAAGCTTCGTGATCTTTAGCAAAGGTAGCAGCGATTCTGGCTGGAGCAACTTCGTCACTCATACCAAACATGGTTACTACACCTTTATCTAAAGCTTTAGTATCAATTTCTAAGCCAGCCTCTTTGAAAGCGATCTTCATTAAAGTTTTCTTTAAAACAATCATGCTGACCTGTTCCTGTCGACACTGTCTTCGTAGATCCTGAGTTTCTTTAACGGTTAAACCATCAAAATTTGCAAATACCAAAGACTTAGCTTCTTTTAAACTGTCTGTGTAAGCCTTAAGGGCATCTTCTTTTTGCTGTCTTGTTTTAGCCATAAAAAAACTGCGGTTAACCGCAGATATCTAAGAAATAGGAAATTATCCTTGTTCCTCGGTAAGGTGGTGTATTATGCCCTAGATGCTCTAGAAGCCCTTACGGTCTGCGGAAATATTTATTTGTAAAAATATACTAGCATGGCCTTAATATTAAGTCAACTAACGACCGTACCCTTAAACCTTTGACCGGACAAAACTTTTTTAAGGTTAGCAATGTCAGTACCGCGTGCCACAACTAGGCGTAAACCTAGACGCTTGGCCATTTTGGTAGCGACTGGGTCAAAAGGATGGTTTGCACCCGGAACCCACTTGGTCCCAACTATTTTTTGAAAACTCTCCCAGGTTATACGCTCAAGCTTTTTAGCATTCTTATGCTTTTTCGGATCTTTGTCATACACATAACTTACGTTGGTTAAGTTGACAACATTGTCAGCTCCGTAAGCCTTAGCCAACAGCACGGCATCAACGTCACTAGAATGACCAGGTTTATAGCCTGCGCCAATAATAATTTTTTTATTAGTAGATACTTTTCGATTTGGGTTAGCTAATACCTGACCATGTGCCAAGTCCCCAAATAAAGTCCTAATTAATTCAGCGTTCAGTTTGGTAGAAGCAATCCCAATCCAATCCAAATCGTCAATCTCTGATTTACGATTTACTTTTTCGGCCGCG
>CAXGXT010000116.1:0-2424 GCA_964013765.1 uncultured bacterium
GTAATGCAACCCGAAATGCTAACAAGTATGCACGAAACTTTGATAGCGAACCAAGAAGTATCATACGCTTACTCATCATTTAAACTAGAAAAGAAACTTTTTAAACTTTGGAAGTTCGACCCGAAAAGATTAAAAAAGATGCCATATATACATACTTCATCTTTAATTAGACGAAAAGACTTTACTGGATTTGATCCTAAATTAAAACGATTTCAAGATTGGGATTTATGGCTGACAATGCTAGAGGATAGTAAAATTGGAATTCATATCCCCAAAGTTTTGTTTACTATTACCGCCAAAGGTAACATGAGTTCATGGCTACCGAGCTTTGCGTATAGACTCATGCCCTGGACTAAGGAAGTTGACAAATATAACGAGGCACGTAGTGTTATTATTAGGAAACATAAACTCGATCATTAAACAAACAGGAGATCATTTTGGACATTATATATTCGCTTGTAGAATTCGTGTCTGACAATTTGATTGCAATACTATCAATCGCGATCGCAGTGATCATTACTCTTTCTGTGGCTATCTGGAGATTTCGAGAACAATGTTTATATGGCATCGCCTGTGTAATTGCGGTCGGCTGGTACTTGTTTGATAAAAACGCTCATGAAAAAAGTCGCTAAAGTGAAGGAGAGAGTACTAATGGGTGAAAAAATCTTTCTACTAGCCTGGGGAATTATCGGACTTTCCTGGTTAATCTGGGGACGTTACTTGACCACAACACACCTCCCTTCTTGGAAGAGAGAATTAGCTGAAATACTCAACGGGGAATAAGAATGCACCTGCCTCACGAACATCATTAGATGTCTACTTTCGTAAGAACGTAGACATCTGTTTTTTTATGGTATAATATGTTCTATGGAATTTACGATCGTGATAGTAGCCTGGAATGTGAGGGACCTGCTACAAAAGTGCCTTAAATCAATAGCTAAGTACGGAAAGGGACTAAGGGTGGTAGTTGTGGATAACTCATCAACGGACGGAACCGTTGAAATGATAAAAAAAAGTTTTCCACAAACGAATCTTATTGCTAGTCAAACAAATCTAGGATTTGCTGGCGGTAACAATAAAATTTTAAAACAGGCGAAAGAGGGGCATTTTGTTTTACTTAATCCTGATACAGAAATTCTCCCCGACACTATAGAACAGTTGAAATCGTTTATTAAAAAAAATCCTGAATACGGACTCGTCGGCGGAAAACATATAAATCCCGACAAAAGCTATCAGCCAAGTGTACGAAGATTCCCGACTGGAAAAATTTTATTGATGCTAATGTATAAAATTCACAGATTAATTCCATTTTTACCTTCATTAAAAAAATATTTTGCCAAAGATTTAAAAATTAACAATGTTCAAAAGGTAGAGCAGTTGGCCGGATCTTATCTAGTAGTAAATAGTAAAACAATTAAAAAAATTGGTGCTCTAGATGAAAATTTCAAAATTTGGTTCGAAGATGTTGATTATTGTAAAAGATCACACGATGCTGGATTAAATAATTATTACGTACCGAAAACGAAAATCATCCATCACGGCGGCCAAAGTTTTGGGCAAATACTAAACGTAAAAAGACAAAAAAAATTAAACGAAAGCATTTTCTATTACGCGCAAAAACATTTACGTTTTACGGACGAAAAACGTTTACGTTCAGCCAGTCTCGAAAGTATCTTACTCGCCCGGGTAGCCCAAATACTTTCTTGGCCATTCATTTTAAAAAGACAAATATTCAAAAATTAGACATTAATGTCTCTATTTAATAAAACTTTTAAGGTCGCCCTACTGGCGATGGTCGGAGTAGAGCTATTGTCATTGATTGCTCATCTCGCCTGGCCAGGATTAAACCAAATTGTTTTCTTTTTGATATTTGCCGCTACCCTCATTTTGAGTTGGCGAGACATTAGGGTTGGGGTACTGATTGTCCTGGGAGAATTGATGATTGGATCGTTAGGACAACTATTTACGGCTCAAATTTTAAACACTAGCATATCTGTTCGCACGGCATTATTTACGGCCGTTTTTTTAGTCTGGTTAGTTAAATACACTCAAAAAACTATAAGTTCAAGAAAAATTATTCATTTACTTTCAAAGAGTCAAATTCGTTTTGAGGCATACTTATTAACTCTACCAATATTGTATGGCACACTCTTGGGACTAATTCGAGTTGGATTTAGTCAATCATATTTCGACTTTAATAGTTGGCTATTTTTCTTACTTGCGCCAGCGTTTTGGGAGGCTTTTGTAGATAAAAATATGATCCAGAGATCTATCCAAGTTCTTACTGCGGCAGCGATTTGGGTAGGAGTTAAAACTTGGGCGCTATTAATTACTACATCTTTAGGTATCATAAAAATAGGAGACTCAATTTATAACTGGGTGCGTGACACACGAGTTGGTGAAATTACGCATATCCAAGAATCT
>CAXGXT010000117.1:0-2420 GCA_964013765.1 uncultured bacterium
ATTTGAGCTAATAATAGATTTAAAGCTTTCTTTGGAAATAGCTCGTAAAGTGTAAAGTCCGGACAGGTAGACTATTACTCCAATAGCTAGTGAGAGAAAAACATTTATGGTAGATATTTGTTGTAAAAATAAAAGCATGACTACCGCGGCAATAATTGCTTTAATGGTTATCCCAAGTTGCGGGCGCCAGCCGGTGGTTTTGTATAAGACGTAGGCGGCCGCGGCTAAAATAAATACTTCGGTAAATACTGTTAGCCAGGCCGCGGCCCAGTAGCCATAGATAGGAATCAGTAGCGCATAACCAATGACCGACAGAACAGCATCGGCTAAATAAAATTTTATCATTCGTTTTTGTTTTTTGGCGGCTACAATTCCGTAACCAAATAGGCCGGCTAAAAATATGGCTCCCGTGGCCAACATTAGGACCGGTAAGATTTGTCCCGAGATTGCAAAGTCTGCCCCGGCAATTAAAACCATAAGCGGTTTACCAAGTGCGACTGACCCTGCGATCAAGCCCGCAGAAAGTAAAATCATGGCATTGAACCCCCCCTGTAAAGTTTTTTTGAAATTATCAAATTGTTTGGCAGCAAAGCTGGCCGCTAGAACCGGTAAGAGTAATCCTAGAAAAGTATAAGCCAGAGCAATCATAGCTTCGAGCAGTCGGTATGGAGCGGCGTATAGTCCAACTTCTCGGGCAGGCCGCAGGACCGACAGAAATAGAATGTCGGCTTTAAAGTAAATTAAATTAAGAGCAATGGTGGTGGCCAATGGCCAAGCGTATTTTATTAGTCGTTTCCAGACAGCTGTATCAAAGTTTAGTTTTATTTTTTTTATTTTATGAGCTGCCATCCATAGCCAGGCTAGGTAAATAATATTACCGGCCACGGTCACCCAGGCCAAACCAATTAAACCTCCATCTCGACTGATAACCAACCAAGCCAGGCCCACCAAACCAATTTTACTAAGCACATCGGCGATGGCCACATTGCCCATGCGTAATTGTTTTTGAAAAAAGCCGATCAGGATGGTACCTAAACTATTTACTAAAAATCCTATGGACAATATGACGGCTGAAATTTGAACAACGCGCGGATAAGGAAAAGCAAAGACAACCAGCGAGGCGATCCCGAGCAAGACAGCTGAAGTGACTAGGCGCAAACCCAGGGCGCCGCCCAAGATTTTTCTCTCTCTGTCAGGGGCTTCCGCACCTGGCTCAGACAAAAGTTGGACAGTTACCATTTGCAGGCCGAGGTCAATCAGAATGCTGGCCACTTGCATGAAGGCTAAGGCGGTAGCGTACTGACCAAAGCCGGCGGTACCCAAATGACGAGTGACAATCCCAATGAAAACCAAAGCTAGAAGCCCGGCAACTATACGGCCGGCGGTTTGGGTAAGTGTATTTCTGGCAATTTTTGCGGCGATAGACATGAAAAAGCAAAAAAATAAAAGAAAAATTTAAAAAATAAATAATTTTTACTTTTTTATTTTTGCTTTTTGCTTTGTCTTAATCTTACTTGGCAAAAATAAACTTGACAAATCGATTTAGCTATGCTATACTGTATTTATAGTAAGTAAACAACTTAATATAACTGTCGGGAGAAAACGTTCATCTCCCGTTTTTTGTTGGCCAGTTAGTAAAAAAAATCAAAAATCAAAATAAAATATGGCTAATTTAAGTAAACTTAGCTCGCTGCGTCTAGCCAGTACTTGGGGTAAGGTGCCGGTAGCCACCAGACAACGTATAGAAAATATTGATAAGACCAGGCTGCGTAAAGCTGGATTGAGATCACTACGAAGTCTAGTTCTAAGTGTAATGGGAGCCGTGGCCGGAGTAATTGTGATTTCATTGGCTCTGAATTCAGCCGAGACATTACTATCTCAGCGCGGGGCAGTGGCTGGTGCAACCTATGAAGAAGCCGCGGTATATAATCCTGTACAAAATATTTCTGAGCAGCTTCGTAACGGATATTTAAGTCAATAGATTTTTAGTTTTTAATTGCGAGATTTTAATTAGCTCGTAATTAAAAGTTAAAAATTGACATAGAAATATGCAGTGATGTGAGCAGGCCTTCGTTTTTTAAAAATTTTCCGAATTTGTTTATTTCGCTTGATCAATCTGCGACCCCGGTTCTCCAGATTGGTTGGGTAGGAGCACGGTTGTATTATCTGAGCTTATCTAAAAATCAAAACCAAAACATCCCCGAAGAGGGGATGTTTTTTTAGTAAAATATTTTTTAATTATTTATTCGCCGAGGCTTCCATTATCCGATGATACTTCTTGTCTTGTTCGGCCAAGAGAATTATTTTTTTGGAGACTACGTATGGCTCGGGTATTTGTTTAAAATTAAAGCGGGCCTTTTCACCAGCGGTTTGGATAAATACCGTGCCGTAGTCCAAAGTGGTAGGGAAAAAACCGTTGA
>CAXGXT010000118.1:0-2405 GCA_964013765.1 uncultured bacterium
ATTAAAAATTGCTAACGATCCCACGGCGGCCGTGGAAGCGATGATGGTAATAACTACTAAATTAAGTTGCGCGATTGCCAGACTAGCTGTGCGAGGGACCATTAAACGTAACACTGTCCGAATAGATTTATCTAGTTTAAACCTGAATCTAAACCGCCAACCTAATTTAAAGGCTAGCGGTAATTGAATTAAAAGATGTAACCCCGCCCCCAGAACTACTCCCCAAGCTAAACCCTCAAGACCTAAAATCGGCACTAAGAATAAGGCTCCGATAATAATCCCAATATTATACATGACGGGTGCCAAGGCATAGACCAAAAACTGCCGGAAAGACTGCAAAATACCCGCCAACACCCCAGATATACCTAATAGCAGCGGGCTAAGATACATAATACGGGTCAACTGAACCAGCTGGTCTAATTGAGCTTCATTAAAGCCTGGGGCTAACAAAGGAGCAATACTCGGAGTTATAAAATAAAGAATAGAACCAATTACTATAACCGCGATAAATATAATTGTCACCAAACTATTAACCAAATGCCAAGCTGCTGGAGATCCCGAAACTTTTTTACTAACCAAATGACGTCGTAATAATTGTGTAAAAACTGGAATAAACCCAGCTGATAATGCTCCTAAAATTAATAAATTAAATAAAAGATCAGGCACCCTAAAGGCTGCGTAATACACATCTAAATTTGAACCAGCTCCAAATTCAGCCGCCAAAACACGATCACGGAATACTCCTAAGAGACGCGATACCAAACTAGCCGCGCCTACCAACGCGGCTGCAGCGGTGACACTGTTTGTGCCCCCGCCGTTTTTTGCCAACAACTTATGAATCATTATTTATCCGCCAAGTTTTGATTTGATAATCAAAGCGGCAACTACAGCCACAAAGATTATGACAAAAATTAATGTTACCTGTGGAGGCATACCTTAAATTATTATTTAAGAAATTTTATTTATTTCCGATCGCGTCATTATCCCGGCCTGAGCACCGTGTTTTCTAATTACACTTTCGCTATTTGCCACTCCCCAACGTAATGCTTTTTCTATATCGTTTGGGTTTAAAATATTTCCGGTTACAAACCCAGATCCAAAAGCGTCGCCTACACCAGTAGTATCAATTACTTTTATATTGTGCGTACTGGCCTTATACATTTTCCCTTCATGTAATGCAAAAACCCCTTTTGGGCCATCGGTAATTACAACAATCCTAGGGCCCCAATCATTTAACATGTTTAAAAGATACAAATGTTTATTTAAATATTTTGGGTTACGTTTTCCAACCGACACTCCGCTCAAAACCAATTCGATCGCTTCGTCCTTATTTAAAATTAAAATATCAGTGAGTTTTAGCAATGGTAATAACCCTCTCTTACCAACGGCCAACTGAACACCTCCTGGATTCCAAGCTGTCATCGCCCTTACCTTCTTGGCATGTTTAAATCCTGACTGTAGCACTGACTTCCAATTCTTACCAGACAAGGATCCCATGTGAAAAAATTTGGACTTTAATTTACGATAATCTTTTGGCCAAGAGATTTCCTCACTGGCCCCACGATCCACAAATAAAGTATGGTCTCTACCCTGTTTTTCATGAGTCAATATGACAGAAATCCCCGTTTGACCTGAACTTCTTTGAATAAAGTCGGTGCGTACTTTACGTTTTTTGAAATTTGTCAAAACCTCATCGCCGGCACTATCGTTTCCTACGCATGCAATAATGGCTGTTTTCAAGCCATGACTAGCGTAGTTTACGGCTGTGTTAGCGGCTCCACCACCAAAGCCCCAACGAGTATTATCCATAGTAAATTTAGCCCCGTACTCAACAGCTAATAATCTCTGGGCCGTTAAATTATCTGGAGTATGGATAATCTTGCCTGGCACATCGTAAAAAGTCAGATCCCTAATTGCGCTGCCCAAAGTAATAACGTCGTACATTTCTTAGTTAGTAGTCATTAGTCTTTAGTTTGTAGTATATCAAAATTTAGGGACAAAAAAAATGCCTTTACGGCATTTTTTATATCAAAAAACAGTCTTTCCTAATTAATTATCAAGGTGGTACTGGCGCGTTCTAAGAAATGGAATTTAACTAAGTAAGTTGCAAGCAACAGGGCAAAGACTGCCACGCCCTGGGTTAGTACTTTGGCATGCTGAACTTTAATCCGAATAAAGAAGTTAAGCACAAAGGCAATTGCTACAAATAATATCAAAGCCAGAAAGGCAACGTCGGCGTACTGTAATAGTAAATCAACTGGTGAGTTTCCGGACGACTGTCCTAAAACAATAATTGGCTCACTAGATAAGTTTTGTGAACCGGCTGTAATTGGGATAACTGCAGCGGCTGTTCGGGCGGGACGTTCAATTGGTTGGATAAATGGCACGGGTGCAGGTTCCACCGG
>CAXGXT010000119.1:0-2340 GCA_964013765.1 uncultured bacterium
AAAAAATAAAACAAAAAAATATTTTGTTACCATATAATTAAATGTTTAATTAAATTCCAGTATAAGCCAAATATTAAATTTGCCAACCGTTCTACTGTAGGAGAATTCATTGCCTGGGCCTCAATTTTTCCGGTAAAAAATTTAACTACTTGCTTATCGTTCACCTTCCTTATTTTTTTAATTCGCTGGCGCTGTTTGTTTATTATATGCCAGTCTCTAGGATTGACGAATAGGCTAAGTGCTCTTAGTTCGGACCCTAACCTTCCTCGTACAGTAGACACAAACAATAAACCTAATACCGACAGCACCCAGGCCGGCATAATTAAAATTAAACTTAGTAAACGATAATTTTGCAATGTTACTAAATATCTATTTCGTTGCATAAAATAATACTTTGATACACTCCGGTCGAAATCATACTTATGATAAACCGCAGACTTTGCGGCCAAAACGTTACGAAAACCTGCCAAACGTAAACGCCAACCTAAATCTAGATCTTCGTGATACATCCATAATTCTTTAGCGAATAACCCAACCTTTTTTAAAGCAGACGCACTATAAAGCACAGCCGCCCCAGAAGCATACGGAATATCTTGATCACTTACATTTTGATCTAAACTTCCGTTACCCATAGCGTAACCAAAGCCCAAGAAATGTATAGCGTTACCATGACTGTTTACCCTTGATCTATCATTATTTAGCAATAACTTCGACTGAACGCTACCAATATTTTTGTGACCTGAAGCTCTAATAATAGCTTGAGTAATAAAATCCGGCTCTACAATAGTATCCTGGTTTAATAAATAGATATAGTCAAAGTTGTTCTCCAGCGCCCAATTCATTCCCACATTATTACCTCCGGCAAAACCTAAATTTTGCTTTAACTCTATTAATTTAAAATTTGGATATTTTTTATTAACAAATCCTATCGAATCATCTCTTGAATCATTGTCGACAACTACAACTTGTAATTTTCCCGCATAATTATTTATTTCTACACTAGACAAACAATCCTCGAGGAAGTTAGCCTCGAGGCCGTTGTAGTTCAAAATAATTAGAGCAACCGAAGGACTTTTATTTTTCATTTTTTAATTTTTCATTATCAGTAGCATCTCGCAAACCCATCTCCCTGACAACCTTAGTTACGTCCCGATCATGCTGCTCGATAGTTACAATTATTCTAAATAACATAAAAAATATTACTAAAATAGAAACATAAACTAATAAGTCTGCCCCTCGACCAACGCCTACCAACTCAGCTAACCGATCCGTTAAGTGTGGCTGCCACGATGCGCCAAGTACCAGCGCCCAAAAAATATACCAAATTATTAACTCACCGACAGTTATATCTCTGCGTTTGTACCGCAAACTCGTCCGAGACAATACATAAATAATAAAAATTGTAACTAAAATTTTTATAATCATTTAATTAATCTAGCCATAATTAAATCTCGTAAAATTCGAATTGAGCCCAGCAAAGCTCTTTGACCCTTGGCCTTTGAATAAGCTGTATATTTTATAACTACTGGTACTTCGCGATAGCTCAAATTATTTGCTACCACTGCCCCAATAAACTCGGTGGCGTGTGCCATGCGTCGCTGCCTTAAACTTACTACCTGAAGCGCGTTGGCCGAAATAGCGCGCAATCCATTATGAGAATCGGTAAATCGTTTACCAAACAAAATTTTTGTTAATACTCCTGCCAAATATAAAACAAATTTCCGGGAGCGAGGGATTTGCACTGATGACAAAAAACGGTTTCCTAAGGCCACCTCAACTTCCCCCAATAGTAATGGCTTTAATAAAGCTGGGATATCGGCAGGATTGTGTTGATCGTCGGCATCGAAAGTGACTACAATATCAACTCCATCACTTCTATGCCGACGTGCCCAGGTAAAACCTGTTTCTAGGGCTGCTCCTTGGCCACGATTTATGGTGTGTGACACTACTTTAGCACCAGCTGCCATAGCCACCTCAGCAGTTGTATCTGTTGAACCATCGTCAATTACCAATATTTCGTCAACATACGAACGAAGGGCGTATATTACGCCCCCAATTCTTGCTCTCTCGTTGTACGCGGGTACTACCGCCAAAACACGCATTTGATATTACTCATTTATACAAAAAGTTACTTTAACTGCCGACTCGGACTCGCTCAGCCTTAAAATAATCAATAATCTCCTTAAGCCCATCTTCAAGTCTAGTAATCGGGAACCAACCAAATTTCTCTTTGGCTAATGTGATTTGTGGCATAGGCAAAGGACTCATAAACAAAAGTGGTTTTTTAAAACTTATTTGGGATTTAGACCCAGTCATACTAATTACAGTCTTGGCTACGTC
>CAXGXT010000120.1:0-2321 GCA_964013765.1 uncultured bacterium
ACCCCCCAACCCGTAAGACTCGATTAACTTCTCTTAAAGCCTTACGGTCATCTTCAAAATGCTCGAGCACGTCGAATAACGAAACTAAATCTGCACTACTATCCGGTTGGCCGGTATCGTAATAGTCATTCATTAAAGCGACGTTATTAAAACCCTTACTGCGACAGAAATCCAAAGCCCTTGGCTCAACATCGAGTCCAAGAACTTGACCATGTTTTGATAGCATAGGGATTACCCCCCCGGTACCACATCCAAAATCAAGTATTTTTTTATCCTGGACATCATTCTTACTAGAAAAAAACCTAGTCAAAACTTTATCAAAAATATATCGGCGGGAAAGATACCACCAATATTTATTTTCTAGTTCATAAGTTTTGTCGTACAGACTTTGTTTCATTTTAATTTAATTTTGAGTTACTAACTTCAATACATTTATAGTCTCAAGTTGCCTATCTACTATATATAAATCATCTACCCCTTCCTGAAAATAATCAAGCTTATCTTCATAGAGTGAAAACGGCCCAAAACTATCACTTTCCTTACGCCCCACAAACAGATACTCAGGTCTTTCCTGCCTTGTCTTTTCAATAAATTGATCCATACCAGACTTAAAAAAAATGTTTGCGAAATTGAATGCCTCCGAACTAAACGAACCGTAATAATTTGTCTTATCTAAACTTAATAAAATTTCAGTATCAAACCAGTGGATTATTGCAGGCCTCTCAATGTCTGAATAATCTTGTCTTAGTAAATCAATATCTCCCAAAATTTGATCGTTCCCGCCGTAAACATTAGGCTGCCCAATAGTCTCTGCAACGTAGTTACCACCAACGTCAGCGTAATCACGTTGCTGGATTGTATATAAAAACCTGTACCCTCCAAACATTGTCATAAACATCAAGACGCCCGCAAGCACCCCAGAAAAAGAATAATAAATGCATTCTGTATCTTTATATTTTTTGACTACAATCTGATACCCCCACGCAATTAATAGAATTAACAAAAAAGATTCACGTGGTGCAAGATTTAAAGGATGGGAACGACTAATGTAATAAACAAGTTGCAAAATTCCATACAGAGTTATAAACATTGGCAACAAAAATTTATTCAGTGCCTCCTTAGAATAACTCTGCCAAAATATGTAAATTAAACTAGCTAAAAAAATAAAAATGTAAACGTAATAATACCCATAAGACGGAAGCGGGATCATCATGTAGCCTTTATTAAAAATCAGTGGAATCTTATAAAGAGCACCCCAATCAGGGAAAAATCCGGTCCTTAGATACTGGCCAAGCGAATAAAAACCTCCAATTACAAAAATCCAGGATAACTGCTTTACAAAAGTCCAGCCGAAAGAACGGATTTTTTGGATAAATTTATTTTCTTGAAAAAACTCCCGAAAGAGGAATACACCCAAGGTGGCAAAGAGAAGATAAATACCGTTATCCACAAACCAATAAAAACCAAGGGCCGTTGTAAAGAGTATATAATTTTCATATCTTTTCATTCTGTCTGGCTGACTAGTCGCCAATTTATAAAAGAAAAAAGCTACTAGTAAAAATGATAACTGATGAAAGGGAGTATTGGATGGGGCAAGATATATCAAGTCAAAATCAATCTGCATGACATTTAAAAAAATAAGCATGGCCAAAACTGCTAAAACCGCAATTGCTTCTGAATGAAGCCATTTTTTTATAAGATAGTACCAGGCAATATGCCAGACGATAAAGGTTATCGCTAATATCATAGATAAACCCTGATACGAGATAGGAATAACTTTAAAGATACCAAATAAAAAATAGGTACTTAAAACCCCATAATGGGTCGTAGTCTCGATGAGAAGAATTTTACCGTGCAAAAGATCATTAATCGGCCCCAAGAAAAAATTATAATGGTAAAAATCGAAAACAAAATTAGGATTAAAGATTAGAAAAATAAGCAAAGCAAAAAATACATAGCGCAGCCAGCCCCAAGGTAACCCTTGAAACCATCTTATAAAAATTGCCAGATCAAATCGTCTCCAGTAAAGAACCAACGCCAGTGATAAGCTTACAAAACTCAAGGCCTGTAACTTTAAATCCCCTTTGGCAGGGATTTGTCTCCAGATCTCAAACCAAAAAATATGTAGAAAAATTTTATAAGCCAGGATAGACAACGCACCTAACCCTAAGGCATATGGCCATTTTTTTACGAAACTTTCTGTTAAATATTCTTTCGATACCAAAAAATTTATTAAATAAACAATAGCTAGAGCAAATATTGGAATAACAAAATAACCAATAAAATACCCTAATTGTTCAAATGGCTCTGGACGAAAAACA
>CAXGXT010000121.1:0-2307 GCA_964013765.1 uncultured bacterium
CATAAAATGTATCGACTTGTGGAATTAATTTTTTTAGCATACCTCTAGCATCTTTATCCAAAGACACTCCAAACACTAAATGTAAACGCTTAAATTTAACAAATTTTAAAGACTCCACCACTGCTCCTACTTTATCCGGGTTATGTGCTCCGTCTAAAATTACGCGCGGCGACTTTTGTACAGTCTCAAACCGACAAGGTAATTTGGATTTTAAACCTAGATTAGTTTCTTTTGACCTAACTCCTAAGGATTCTAAAATGGCAATCGCAAGATTATTATTTGATTCTATGTGGTCTCCCCCACCAATAATCTTCATGGGAATGTTTAATCGGCTACAAGTTAATTTAAATATTTTTTGTAAGTCCGATCTAGTCTCAGCTGTAAAAAATTTAGAGCCATTTTTAATTATGCCTGCTTTATCTTTGGCGACTTCATTTAAAGTCATTCCTAAAACATTCAAATGGTCCCGGCCAACATTTGTAATCGCGGTCACTTTGGGACGTTTAATAATGTTAGTTGCATCGTATCTTCCTCCAAGCCCAGCTTCTAATACTACCCATTTACATTTTTGTTCCTTAAAATAACTAAGCGCTAGGCCAACAAATATTTCAAAATAAGATGGTCCACCATGTAGACTTTTCTTGTAAGCTTCATCAATAGCCGGTTTAAGCTTTTCTACTAAATTTGCAAATTCACCTGGCGCAATGTAAAAATTATCTACCTTTATTTTTTCAATTGAAGTAGTGGCAAACGGAGAAGTAAATAATCCAGTTTTATACCCAGTCGCGGACAAACCAGCCTGTACCTTAGAAGCAACGCTCCCCTTTCCTGCAGTACCAGCAATATGTACAAATTTCAAATCCTTATCCGGATTTCCAATTAAACGTAAAAAATACCCTGTCCGTTTTAAATAAACATCAGGGTTGGTGCGCTGTCTCTGGTAATCACGGGCTGGTAGGTTTGCTAAGCCCTCTAAATACCTTACTGCTGAATAGTAATTTTGGAATGTCATTTTCTCTATAGTCATCCCCACGAAAGTGGGGATCTCGTCGGTCGTGGGCAAATATTTAGTTTCCCGCTTTCGAGGGAATAACATGATCAAATTGTACCAGATAAATCATTCCACTCTGGATTATTTATCTCAATTAATTGAATTTTCCAGTCTCTATTCCATTTCTTTAATTGCTTTTCTAACCTAATCGCCTCATACACATCCTCACATACTTCATAATAGACAAGCTTATCAACATTGTATTTTGATGTAAACCCTTTAATATACTGATTCTGATGCTGCCAAACTCTCCCCACTAGATCTGAAGTGACACCTATATACAATACTCCATACCTCTTACTAGCAAGTATGTAAACACAAAAGGTTTTCTCAGGCATATACAGCGCCAGTTAAAGGCGCTGTAATTATTACATTAAATAACGAGATTCCCGCTTTCGCGGGAATGACAAGAATTTAAGACCCCAATAGTCTCTTCCACTCCTTAAATAAAAATCTTTTTTCGACTGGCACTCCTACAGCTAAATTCTTTTGCTTTAAGGCTTCAAAAACATTACTAAATACTACATAAGTGACGGCAATCCCAACTGTAAATAATGCGCGCTCTACTAACACCACTGGGATTAAACCTTGCCAGATAATGGCTGGCGTGGAAAAAGCCCAAATCCATAATGCTCCTCCAACACTATGTTGCGTAAAAGTAGCTCCTAAAGATCGAGCTAAAAGCGACTTTTCTCGTACAAAATGGGCAGCAATTGGAATTAACCATAAAGCCGAGAAATACCAAACTGTGCGACCGATAGGATGAATATTAAAAGCAGCTATAGCTATGACAGGAATCCAAACACTCGCCTTTGATTTTTTGGCAAAGTAAAAGGCTCCAAACAGAACCGGAAAAAAACGAATTATGGTCCCAATATCGGATACCTCAGCCCCATGAACTAAGAAATCTACTAAACGCATTAGAAACACAGCAATAATCCCCGGTCCCATACCTAGAAAGCCTGTAGCAGTAGGAGCGAAGGCATCAAATAAAGAAAACTTAGCTTTAGAGCCCACCAACTGAGTGACCGGAATCTGTAACGCGATAAAACCAATAACGGCAAAAATGATGGTAAACCAAATTAGTTGTTTCTTATTCTTCATAGATATTAATATTTTTTATAAGTTTTACTAAGGTAACCAGGCTCCGCTAATTTCTAAATTGGCACCATTCACGTAGCCCGATTTTTTGGAAAGAAAAAATTCAACTCCGTGGATTATATCATCAAAGCTTGCGAAACGTCCAGATGGCATTT
>CAXGXT010000122.1:0-2302 GCA_964013765.1 uncultured bacterium
CGTGCGGCGCAAAGTCGGAATCGCTATCACCCGATGAATCTAGTGTAAATGGCGTAGAAGGTGAGGTAGGAGGGTTTATGGTTGGACCAGAAGTACTAACCGACCCCAACGAACGTAACGCGTAAGTAATAAACAAGGCAAAAACTAACAGCCACCACACCACAACTCCCGGATAAGGTAGTTCATAGAAATAAATAACTAGAACAAATAAGATTACCGTCCAGCCCAGCCAAGCCCGACCTAATCTGGCCAAACGTCTTTGATCGTTTACATCAATCGTGGCCGATAAAAGCCGCTGCGTTCGACGCCAGTTTGCGTACGAATAAACTAACAAAGCTACAAATACCCACCAGTACCAACAACCAATGCCCGAGCAGGTAAACCCGGCTGCCGCAGACTCATCACCAGCATCGTCTTCCATCATTTTATCATCTTCTTTGTCGTCCATAGCTTCACCTTCTGACTCTGTACCCGCGACTACGCCTTCTTCTTCACCATCCTCACCATTACCTGAATCTTCTTGATCTTCTGGGCCGTCGTCAACTTGATCCTGATCAATAATAGGTCCACCAATTCCCGATCCAATTTCTGGCAAACCAGGGCCGCCGGGTAATCCCGGAATGCCGGCCTGTGTTTCTACACACATTCCTGCCAAAGATAACAAATCAAAACCTTCAATCTGCCCAACCGCCTGAGCCGAGCTATCCCAAACTAACAAGTCGGCGCGATCGTCGCCCGGATAACCAAAACGTAAACCAATTTGATGATCTAATCTGCCGCCATGACTCTCGACTGTTACCAATACATTTGGACAAGCACTGCGATCTACGATCAAAATTACGTCGTCAAAATCACGATCAGACAAACCCGTGTCTTCAAACTTAACTCGAGTAACACCTGGACTTAAATTCTCGACCAGGGCGAATGGTGAATCAGAAGTACGAATCGTTCCATCAGGATTAATTATATAAGGCGTTACCTTTAATCGATCGCAATCGACTGTACATTCTGGAACTAATTCGACACCAGCTACAATACCAGTAGTAAATGAAATCTCCTCACTTACTACTTCTTCTGGAATTCGCGAAGCTGCACGCAGGAAGTAAGTCGTATCTTTTTCTAAGCTAGTTAGAATTACTACGTGATTTATAACGGTAAAAGTATCTTCAGAAGTTGAGCTAAAGTATCCGTAACTTGGCGCTATATCGTTAAACAATCTTTCTTGGTCTTCGGCAGCAAAAACTACGCGACTAGTAGCTGGAAAATCAACGCCACCCTGTCTAGTTTTCCAAGTAACTGTGGCTGTATTATCTCCAATATCTGTAACCGCCAGGTCATATATTTCTAATGTTAATGGCAAGGGACCACCGCCGCCTCCGCCACCGTTCGGAGGATCAACAGGAGGATCAACCGGCGGACTAAATACTGTCAAACTAGCGTTGTCACTATTGTTATTAATATCGGAATCTAATTGGTCAGCATTTAGAGAAGTGATTCTATTATCAATTGTTTCACCTTCGGTCCCACTGTTTACGCTAGCTACTAAAGTTAGGGTAGTGGTGGTATTAGCTCCGATTGTACCTACAGTCCAAAGTCCTGTGGTCGTGGCATAGCTACCTTGGGTTGAAGTAGCACTGACAAATGTAAGTCCGGAAGGTAGTAAGTCGGTTAAACTTACTCCTGTGGCTTCATCTGGACCAATATTAAATATGTTTAAAGTGTAAGTTACACTGTCTCCGACCTCTGGATTTGTTTGATCAACTGACTTGGAAACAGAAAGGTCTGAAGTTTCTGGCACAATTGGAGGATCAAACACTACCAAGCTAGCACTGTCTGTATTATTACCCGAATTAGAATCAGACTGATCTGAGCTAAGGGAACTAATCTCATTGATAATTGTATTCCCTTCGGTTCCAATATTTACCGTGGCTACTAAAGTTAAAGTTGAGGTAGTGTTGGCTCCTAAAGTACCGACGGTCCAAAGTCCGGTTGTTGAGGCAAAAGTACCTTGCGTTGAAGTGGCACTAGAGAAAGTAAGTCCGCTTGGTAATAAATCAGTTAAGGTTACTCCGGTCGCATCGTCTGGACCAATATTAAATATATTTAAAGTATAAGTAACACTGTCTCCGACTTCAGGATTATCTTCATCGACCGACTTGGATACAGATAGGTCGGAAACCAAAACTACTGGAGGGTCGAATACAGTTAAACTGGCACTAGCCGCATCATTATTTACATTTGTATCAAACTGATCGGCCGTTAACCCTGAAACACCGTTAATAATGCTGTAGCAATACGCATG
>CAXGXT010000123.1:0-2301 GCA_964013765.1 uncultured bacterium
CCGATCTAAAAAGAACAAGAAGATATTAAGGTAGAAATTGCCCTACAGTACACCAACGAATACAAAGAGTCCATCTCTGCTTTTGCAAATAATATTGCTAACCCCGAAGGTGGCTCGCATTTAGCTGGTTTTAAAACTGCTTTAACAAGGACAGTAAATAATTACGGCCGGAAGCAAAATTTACTTAAAGAAAAAGAAGAGAATCTTTCTGGTGAAGATTGTCGCGAAGGCCTAACAGCTGTAATTAGTGTTAAGGTCCACGAACCTCAATTTGAAGGCCAAACTAAGGCTAAGCTTGGCAACGCCGAAGTTAAGCCAGTAGTGGAAGCTGTTTTCCAAAATGCTTTAACAGTTTTCCTCGAAGAGCACCCACGCGAAGCTGAATCTATTGTAGGGAAATGCGTCATCGCTCAACGTGCGCGCGCAGCCGCTAGGTCGGCGCGCGATTCAGTCCTTCGCAAAGGCGCACTGGATGGGCTTACTTTACCAGGTAAATTAGCCGACTGTTCATCTCGTAATCCAGAAAATAGTGAACTATTTATTGTTGAGGGAGACTCGGCTGGCGGTAGTGCCAAACAAGGCCGTAACCGAGAATTTCAAGCTATCCTCCCCTTGCGTGGAAAAATCTTAAACGTTGAGCGGGCTCGCCTAGATAAGATGCTAGCTAATACAGAATTAAAAGCGCTGATCATTGCCATGGGTACTAATATCGGAGAACAATTCGACTTAACCGCACTTCGTTACGACCGAATTGTTATAATGACCGACGCCGACGTTGATGGCGCTCACATTCGAACCCTACTCCTTACCCTTTACTACCGTTACTTCCCAGAGATTATCAGCACCGGTCACCTATATATTGCTCAACCCCCTTTATACAAAGTTAGCCGAGGTCAAAAAGGTAAATATGTTTATACCGAAGAAGAACTAGAAAAAGCTAAAAAAGAGTTAGGTGGCATTGAAAAAAAGCAAGAAATCAAGAAAGCAAAAAAACAACCTAAAGAAAATGAAACTGAGCTAACTACAGGTGAGGGCACTGATCAAACTGGCGTTGGAGAAAGCGTGGAAAGTGCTGGAGGCGTTAAACTAAATATCCAACGCTACAAAGGTTTAGGCGAAATGAACCCGGGCCAACTTTGGGAGACCACTATGGACCCTGAATCGCGTGTTTTAAAACAAGTAACCGTGGCCGATGCCGAGAAAGCCGATGAAATCTTCGATATCCTAATGGGTTCAGAAGTAGCCCCACGTAAGCGATTTATCCAAACTCACGCTAAAAGCGTGCAGAATTTGGACGTTTAAATGAAGTTTTATAGGACTTAGGCTTGACAACAAGCAGTTGTTTTGCTACAGTTTAGGCAAGATAAAAAACGGCCCGAAACGGGCCTTTTAAAATACTTTAAGAAACATCCCGAAAAATACGATGAATAGCTTAATAAAATATCTTCGAGAGGCGCGTACCGAACTAAAAAAAGTAGTTTGGCCAACTCGCTCGGAAACCATAAATCATACTATCTTAGTGATTGCCATCAGCCTGGTAACCGCTGCTTTTTTGGGTGTCGTGGATATTATCTTTACCGAATTATTCCAAACCATAATTTAAGTCCGACTAAGATATGCCGAAGCAACAAAAACAAGAAGGTCGACGATGGTACGTAATTCACACCTACTCTGGTTATGAAGAAAACGTAAAGCATAACCTCGAGCAACGTATCGAGTCGATTGGCATGGACGACAAAATTTTTAGTGTCATGATCCCGACCGAAAAGAAAATCCGAATTAAAAATGGTAAACGTAAAATTGTTACCGAAAAGATTTTCCCAGGATACGTAATGGTCGAAATGGATGTAGACGACGATTCTTGGTACGTAGTCCGAAATACTCCCAACGTAACTGGTTTCGTTGGCTCCGGAACTACCCCAACTCCAGTTTCCGAAAAAGAAATGAAATCGTTACAAAAACGAATGGGAGTGGAAGACCCAACTTACCAAGTCGATGTTACAGTTGGTTCGCCTGTTCGTATTACCGATGGTCCATTCAAAAACCACGAAGGTAAAGTTTCCAGCGTCGACGAAGCGCGTGGTAAAGTCCAAGTACTGGTATCTATGTTTGGTCGTGAAACTCCAGTCCAATTAGACTTTTTACAGATTAAAAAGATTTAAATAATACTATGGCTAAAAAAGTAAAGACAGTTATCAAGCTTCAAATTCCGGCTGGGCAAGCAAACCCAGCACCTCCGGTTGGCCCAGCCTTGGGTCAGCACGGTCTTAACATTGCCGAATTTTGTGCAAAGTTTAATGA
>CAXGXT010000124.1:0-2285 GCA_964013765.1 uncultured bacterium
AATTTAGAACCTTTTTTGTACTTCACTCCATGATATATAGAATCTTTTTCCAATCTCATATTTTTAGCCTGATTGCCATCTTAGTCTTTTTGGCAATTTTACATGGTGTCAAAAAATCTTCGTCCACGAAGGTCGAAAGAAGAAATCTATTACTTGTCACTTTTTTTGCCATTAGTAGTGTAGTAATCAGCCAATCCAGAAGCCTATGGCTCGGTGCCTTGGTGGGAGGCATAGTACTCATCTTTCTTTTGGCCGGTAAAACCCAAGACTGGAAAGAGGCAGGCAAGACTCTGCGTACTGGATTAATTTTAACTGTCGTATCCGTGCTTTTAGTCTCATTGGTTACTGCTTCTATGCAGCCGCCAGAACGAATTTACAATACCAACGACGCCGGAAGTAAAAGTCGACTAGCTCAACTATTCCCTCTAAAAGTAGGAATTTCTCAGCATTGGTTACTCGGAAACGGGTTTGGTCATGAAATTACCTACCAAAGCAGCGACCCGAGAATTTTAAATGATAACTCTGATGGAAAATATACAACAAGCTTTTTCGAGTGGGGCTATCTTGATATTTGGTTAAAAATAGGTTTCTTAGGCCTATTTATATATCTAAACTTTATACGCGAAATAGTCAGGCTCAACTTAATCCATCTCCGCAAGGCCACCGCAAATAATAGGGGAATGACTATTGGTCTTCTGGCCGGGTTAGCAGCATTGCTTGTTACAAATATATTTTCACCATACTTAAATCATCCTTTAGGAATAGGATATTTGCTACTCTTAAGTGGCGCTTGGCAAAAAGACTAGCTACCTAAAACTGATTTGGAGAAATCTTTATTACCGCGTACGAAATCAGCTACAGGCATAGCTGATTTTCCTTCTACCTGAACTTCTAATAACTCGACAGCTCCGGTACTACAAGTTATATGAATAATTCCATTATCGTTTAAAATAACGCTTCCAGGTACCCCAGAACCAGTAAAATCACTATTAGGTAGGCTCATTTTGCCTATTTTTAGACGTTTATCCTTATATATAGTATAAACACCCGGCCAGGGATGATAGGCTCTAAATTGAGCGTATATTTGCTCAGCTGAATCCGACCAATTTATTTGCCCATCCCCTTTTTTAACCATCTTTGTTAAAGTTGCCTGAGTGTGATCCTGATTTAGCAATTTTGCTTTTCCTTCAGCATGTACTCCAATATTTTGAATTAAAAGATTCGAGCCCATTATCACAAGTTTTTCTAATAAATCGGGTGTTGTGTCGTCGGCAGAAATTAAAGTTTTTGATTGAGCCAGAATAGGACCATGATCCATGTCTCTATCTACTTCAATAATTGTCACGCCAGTTTCTTTGGCTTGATCTAAAATAGCCGACTGCACCGGAGACGGTCCACGATATTTTGGTAGTAATGAAGGATGAATATTTAAAGTTCCGACTTTTGGGATATCTAAAACTGACTGCGGGATTATTTTGCCATAAGCAAATACCACAAATACATCAGCTTCTAATTCTTTTAGGCCTTTTAAACTAACGTCACTTTTTAAATTTTCAGGTTGAAAAACTTTGATCCCCGAAGCTTCAGCTAACTTTTTTACCGGAGTGGGGGAGACTTTTTTATTTCGCCCAACCGGTTTGTCTGGTTGAGTCACTACAGCTACTACTTCTACGTCCGATTCAATTAAATGTTGAAGTGGAATTGTAGCAACTTCGGGAGTGCCAAAATATATTATTTTCATGCGTAGAACACTACTACTTTATTTTCTTCTCTTTCTTTACTAAATCCCAAAGCTTTCCACTACCCTTCAAGTCCTTAGTCCGATCAATAAACAAAATACCTCGCAGGTGATCAATCTCATGTTGTATAACTCTGGCTAAAAGTCCTTTACCGCGTAGAGTTACCTTCTTTCCGTCTACATTCTGAGCTCTGATAGTGACTCCGAGCGATCTCTTAACCTGCCCGAAAACTTCGGGTATAGACAGGCATCCCTCCTCACTAATTTCTTTCCGAAACGATTTGTAATAAATCCTTGGATTCACTAGAACTAACAATCCATCCTCGGTACCAATTACAGTCATTTGAATATTTTTCCCTATCTGTGGAGCAGCCAGACCAATTCCCTTGTTAGCCTTCATAGCTTTACCCATTTCTTGGGCCAACTTTTTTAATTCATCGTTAAAAACCGTGACCTTTTTAGAAGGCTCACGGAGACTAGGAGTTGGATAAAATGTTAAAGGAAGATCGGTCATTTACTTATTCTATACTAAAAATAATATTTATAC
>CAXGXT010000125.1:0-2277 GCA_964013765.1 uncultured bacterium
ACAAAAAGGCGTGGAGTGTGTGGGTGTAAATTTAAGTATTTGAGTGTGGTAAAAAGTGTGTAATATTTAAGCGTGTATGAAATGTAAAAATAAGAAGTGAGTATCTAAAAATAATTTTAAAATCAAGTTTGAAAAAAGAAAATGGAGAGAATTAAATAAATAAATTTAATTAAAATAAATAAACTTATTTATCTTATATTATTAATTCTTCTATGTTTATTAATTACCGAACCAACATAATGAACCGGCAACCCAAAATAACGTGCCGTACCACGCACACCTTTACTCGTTCCCATAAAAAAAAATATTATTGCTTTATCGCTAACTACTGTCTTATTATATGGCATTATAAATACTCATAAATTATAAACTTTATATTTAAGTACATAAAAGTATATAACCGGTTTCCCTATTTAGTCACCGATTTCCGAGTTACCATATAAAGGGGAATATCATTATACCCTACCATTTACCAGTCACGCATCCGACCATGTGGGGATCGCGTAGATTGCACAGTTGGACTGAATATAGGGTTAGACTGACAATGTAGGTTGGACTGAAGCTAGATTGCACAGTGGACTGAATATAGGGTTAGACTGACAATATGGTTAGACTGACAATAGGGGTGGACTGGCAGCCATAGTAGGTATCAAGTGAGATTTCAAAAAAACCCAGGTCTACAAAAATGCAAAATTGAAGTTTTTGGTTTCGGACAAGTTTCAATTATTATTATTCTATTATAGCACGCAGACACCAGTCAAGCAAACTTAAACTCAAACTAATATTCTCAAATATGAAGTGGACTCACGTTACTACCACCATCCCTGTTGTTACGCTCCGTAAAGCATACACTGGATTTGGCACGGATTTGATCGACCGCATCTTCGTCAACGATGCGGAATCTAAACGCGACCTAAGCGCCTTCAAAGAGCAAGCTCTTCAGGTGTTGGAGACGCTCGTTGGTGAAAAGCTAGGCAAAAAGACGCCAAAGGGTAAGAAGACTAAGGCGAAAGCCGTCAAAAAGTCCTCGAAGCCTAAGGGTCCTTCTGCTTCAGCACTCGCTAAGGCAGCGAAGCTCAAACAGGCTCGTGACCAATATCTGGCTGATTATTTGGCATTGACCGGCAACGCCCTTAAAGCGTCCGATTCGATGGCGAATAAGGAAATTCGTTCACTTTTGTCCGCCGCCAAAAAGGCAGACAAGAAGGCCAAAGCAGAGGCGAAGAAATTGGCTAAGGCTAAGGTTAAGGCCGAGAGCAAGACTTCCAAGCCTAAGCCAGCGCCTAAGGGTCCTAACAAGACTGAGCTCAAACGTCAAGCAGTAATCGCCGACATTGACGCGATTCTTGCTACGGAAGATGCTAAGCTTCTGCCAGGTTTCCCGGTTCTTCAATCCGAATTCGATTTCGACGATAACACCAAACTTGGTGATCTTCGCAAAATCGTTTCCAAAATGCAAAAAGCAATCAAAACTGCCCAAAAGGCAGCTACGCCGAAACGCGATTTGACTGCCGGCCGACGCCTTAAGAATAAGGAGTCATTCGGAGTTAAGGGTGAAAATGGTTCATTCTTGCGCACTAAGGTTGACAAAGCGACTCGCGAGGTCGTTAAGGTCAACGAGAGCAATTGGACCGCTGATGCCAACGCACTCTATGCATTTTACTGGCCAAATGGCACTGAGGCTGTAAAGGTCAAAAAGGCCAAAAAGGTCAAAAAGACCAAGAAAGTCAAAGGTGAATCCAAAGCGGCGGAAAACGCGAAAGGCCTTAATCTTATTAAGTCCCTAGTTGCCGACGTCTCTAACGAAGTCCTTACTGAGCAAGTCATCACTGGCGGTGGTGAATCGAAAACCAGCAAGGTTCAAGAGCCTGAGATCGAAGAGATCGAGGAGGACGAAGAGCTCGATGAGGAAGAGCTCGCGGAACTTAGCGACGATAGTAGCGACGACGAGGAAGATGACGAGATTGTCTTCCCCGGTATTGAGGAATTGTCGGAAATCGAACTGGATTGTCGTCCGGGACAACAGCTCTACATAGACGATGAGCTCAATGTCTGGAACGACCAGCAGGTCTGTATCGGCCAGTATGATACGGACACTCATCTTCTTGTTGAATAGATTACTCATCTTTTCAGTATGCCAATAACGTAGTTGGGCAAACAATAGACACTACAACATAAAAAAAAATCAAAAAAAATAAAAAAAAAACAAAAATTAAAAAAAACAAAAAAACAAAAAAAAACAAAAAAAACAAAAAAAACAAAAAAATTATAAAAGGC
>CAXGXT010000126.1:0-2219 GCA_964013765.1 uncultured bacterium
TCATCATTGTCTTGGCCGCCTTTGCTATCGCCACCTTCGTTATCAACCAAGTTGGTTCAGCAACCGGCGCTACAGGTTTCTAATTTTACTTTTTCTTACCCCGGGGGCTGGCCTAGCTAGTCCCTGGGAACAGGATTTAGTTAATAAAACTTGAGTTCCCAATAATTAAAAGTTATTAGGGGTTAAAGTTTTCTTAAATCGCCTCATGTCTAAAAAAATTATCTTAAGTTTTTCTGCCCTAGCCATTACGGCTGGATTTATTTTGCCTACATCTGTAAACGCCCAAAGAACAGAAGACTTAATAGACGTCGGCCTAGAAATAACTCGTGACCGAGCCGGTTTAAGCAAACCCGACCCAGAACAAGACACTCTCCCCCGCCAACTTGGTCGGATAATCAATTACTTCTTTGGGATTATTGGAGTTGTGTTTATGCTTTGGATCTTGGTTGGTGCTTACGAGTGGATGACTTCTGGCGGTGCTGAAGAAAAAGTCACAGAAGCTAAGAAAAAAATCATTGCGGCTATTAATGGGATAATAATTACTTTTTTAGCTTACGCTTTATCATTTATTATTGTGGCCTCATTATCTGGCGCTTTAAAATCAGGCGGAGCTCCTTGAATTACTAGAAATTACTGGCCGTGAAAGCTAAAAATACATTTGTAATATTTATACTCTTTTGGCTAATGATACCTGTCTTAGCTTTGGCTCAAGATACTCTAGATCCAATCAAACGAGGTCTAGGTGAAACAGGACAAGAAGCCGGCTTTCGGGTACCCGACGCGAAGTCGGCCGTGCCCGAAACCCAATTCATACCCTTTATTGGAAAATATGTCGGAGGCTTGTCGATTATGCTCGGGTCTTTCTATCTAGTCTTAATGATTTATGTTGGCTACACCTGGATGACTGCGCGTGGTAATGATGAGCAAGTTGAAAAAGCTAAAAAAGTTGCGGTCAATGCCACCATAGCCTTGGGAGTTTTATTTCTGGCCCGAATCGTTGCTTTGTTTGTTCTTGAATTCTTTGGTGCAGCCACTGGGAATTGATTAATCGCCGTTTAATGCCTATTCATCCCAAGCCCTGTCGAGGGATCACATATTAACTTAATAAAAATGCGGACAAAACTTTTACTTTCAAGTCTCTTTCTATTTACCCTTTTGTTACCAACCGTATCTTTTGCCGATGCCGCAGATCGTTCCCTAGAAGGCCTCAAGGAAATCCGCGAAGGCACTGAACATAATCCTGACGTCACCCTTGCAGATGAGTTCGAATTTGGTAAATCACTGCTAGCTATTGCGGGTGTATTCATCAACCTAATCGGTTTCATATTTTTTGCCCTGACGATATACGGTGGCTTTGTGTGGATGAAAGCCTGGGGTAATGAAGACGAAATTACCAGAGCTAAAAAAATTATTCGCCAAGCAGTTATCGGTTTAATGATCGTCTTGGCTGCCAAAATAATTAGTCTGTACGTAATCGAAAGTTTTGGCTTCGCCACTGGATCATAAACCAATTTTCAACTTGAAATTTTAAATTGTTATATTCGATGGTACAATAGAATTATGCAAAAATCAGTTAAATACATCTACGGCTCACTACTTTTATTGACTACCCCTGGCCTGGCCTTGGCCCAAAATGGCAAAATTAGTGAAGCTATGATAAAAGGCATTGAAGAAAGTAAAATCGCCCTAGGCACTACCAGCGTCGACGTAGCGGTGGGTGGAATATTAAGAACCTTCCTAGTACTACTGGGCGTTGTATTTTTAGCCACTACTTTTTACGGTGGCTGGGTATGGATGACAGCTTGGGGAAACGAAGAAAGAGTCCAAAAAGGTAAAGACATTGTCCGAGCCGGTTTTTTAGGACTTTTCGTTGTCGCGGCTTCCTACTCGATCTCGATCCTACTTACCCAAAACTTCAGCGCCGGATTTATCCAATAATTTATTATCATGCGTAAATTTATCTTACTTTCTCTAGCTGTCGCACTTGCCTGGTCGATCATGCCTTCCTTAGCTTTAGCTCAACCAACACTCGCCGCCGGAACTGGTTCGAGGCAACTTAGTCCTAATAATATTAATATCGAAGGAGTCCTCCGGGGTGCTGCAGAAAATGCCGGCTATACTCCCGGAGCCGACACTTCTTCATTTGCTAAAATCGTGGCCGCCTGGATAAGATTCTTTATTGTCTTGGTTGGTTTGATTTTTATAACCATACTGGTCTA
>CAXGXT010000127.1:0-2196 GCA_964013765.1 uncultured bacterium
ATAATATTCAACTCGGGCCACCCCTCGCGGAGCGTTAGCGCTGACACTGGCAGTTAATTGTCGGTTGTTATAAATATGGTTCTTACCTGGATTTGTAATTCGAACGCTGGGCTGGTTGGCAAAGGTGTGTACGTCGTCAATTTCGGTCGGTGCGTCTTCCGAAGTAAAACCTTCTTCTTCAGCCCAGGTCTGGACAGCCGACTCCCAACCTTCATATTGCCAGTCGTCGCCAGGATTTTTTGGAGCTGGGCCGCTCGGATCATCTTTATCTACAAAATGTAAAATACTATGGGTGGTCCGAAAAGTTTTTTCCTCGATAGCCGACTCCGGAGTTAGGTTGGTAGCTAACTTACCGGAGAATTTATCTACCTTAACCTTCAATCCTTGGGTAATCGAACCATTAAGAACTGGCTTTTTACTTTTATTTGGCTTTGGTTCTTTAAAGCCTTTAGCTGGCTCACCAGCTAGGGCTTCGGACATAAATCTTTGCCAAATTGGACCTGCCACTACCGAACCGGCCGCCCCACGTTTCATAGCACTGTTATCGTTGTTACCCGCCCACACACCAGTTACAAGTTGCGGCGTAAAGCCAATTGTCCAGGCGTCACGGTAGTCATTGGTTGTGCCTGTCTTAGCGGCTACTGGTCGACCGGGTAGAGTAAGGGGGTTAATAGCCCCAAAAGCAAAGGTGCGCGCGTCGTTGTCGGACAAAACATTGTTTACCTGGCGCGCGACTTGAGTGTCAATAACTTTTTTAACATCTTTTTCGTATTCTTCTAGTTTTTCACCATCGGCATCTTCCACTCTTAATATGGCAACCGGTGGATGGTATTCACCTTCCTGAGAAAGAGTGCCATAGGCAGCCGCGTGTTCGAGTAACATGACTTCGCCTCCACCAAGCACTAAGGAAAAACCAAACCGACTTCGGTCTTGGAGGGTTGAGTAGCCCAGGTCTTCGGTTAGGTCTAAGACATTATCAATGCCGGCTAAGTAGATCATTTTAACCGCTGGAATGTTTAGAGAGCCAGCCAATGAGGTGCGGACAGTAACCGGACCTCGTTCGGCTAGATCGTAGTTTTTTGGTTCGTATGGCTCACCAATTTCTGTAGCAAAGGTAGTTTCTACATCATACAAAATTGTGTCCGGCGTGTAACCTTGTCCAAAAGCGGTAGTGTAAACAATTGGTTTAAATGAGCTGCCCGGCTGACGAGGTCTAGTTGTTACGTTCACCTGGCCATCAATATCTTCGTCAAAAAAGTCTTTGGATCCAACCATGGCCAGGATTTGTCCTGTGCTTGGATCTAGGGCTACTAGGGCCGCGTTGCTCGCTTGCCAGGCTTCGTTGGCTTCGGCGCCTTCGGTTACTGCTCGTTCGGCGATTTCTTGTTTTTCTAGATCAAGGGTAGTGATTACTCTTAGACCACCTTGTTCCACGGCGCGCTCTCCGTATTTTTCAGTTAGGTATTCACGCACGTGTAATACAAAATGAGGAGCCAAGATGCTATCTTCACGAGGTTTTATTTCTGGCTCTTCAGCTTTGGCGGCTTCAGCTTCACCAGCTGAGATATAATCAAGCTCAGCCATCGCATCGATAATAAAATCTCGTCGTCCATATAGTTCGTCCGTGTGACTACCATAAGGAGAGTAATAGGTCGGAGCCTTGGTCATGGCCGCTAAAATCGCAGCTTGGTTTAAACTGACATCGCTGATCGATTTACCGAAGTAGGTTTGGCTGGCAGCTTCTACTCCGTAAGCAGTAGACCCGTAAGGGATTTCGTTAAAGTAAAGTTTTAAGATTTCGTCCTTACTGAATTTTTTTTCAATTTGATAAGATAAAACAATTTCACGAATCTTACGACGGTAGGTTTTTTCCGGAGTTAGAATCGCGTTTTTAACTAATTGTTGGGTTAAGGTTGAACCTCCCTGAAGTTTGGCGCCGCCTTTAAAGTTTTGAATAACTGCCCGGGCAATACCGGTTAAGCTAATTCCGCCATGGGTATAAAAGTCTCGATCTTCAGCCACAAGAGTTGCCTGGATGACGAGCTCGGGGATATCCTCAAGTTCAACCTGGGTGCGTTTTTCCGTGCCATGAATATCAAACAGAATCGTCTCGCCCGTGCGGTCATAAATTTTGGTGCTTTGGGCAACTTCTCGCTCGATAATTTGATTTGGGTTTGGCAGGTCCCGACTAAACCA
>CAXGXT010000128.1:0-2182 GCA_964013765.1 uncultured bacterium
CCTCTGGTACGTACTGCCCATCTTGTTTAGCCTGGACTGCCAAAAAAATACCATGATTCGCCCTAAGAGGTACGATACTGTACTGCCAAGCAATAAAGAATAAAACTATGCCCAACCCAATCGGCCCTACCTTTTTTACGCCCCCCGAAAACTTTTTGATAGTGTCCGAACCATTATCCGAATCAATAGTAGACTCTGATTCGGATCGAAAACCAACAAACGCAATGTAAGCTAAAATAAGATAAACAACTATGTTCGTAATTAAGGTATCAAACACGAATAAATTCTGAAAAAAGTAAGCTGCGATCAAAGCTATAAATACTAATGATCCGCCGTATTTTTCTTGACCAAGCTTAAACTTTTTCCACAAAGCATATAAAGCAATACCAAAGACTGACAAATAGATAGCTAGGCCGACAATACCCGTAGTTACTGCTTGATCGAACACAACGTTGTGAGCGCGATCAAACCAAATACGCGAACCAGAATCCTTAAACAATCCCGGCGGGAAATACTTGTTAAATACAATATTATAATTTTCTGTACCCCAACCTAAAATTGGTCGCTCCTTAATCCCTTGCCAGCTTGCCTGCCAAGTTAGCAATCGAGATTCGGTCGTAATATCTGTTAAAGAAATCTGGGCTAAACGATTCAAAGTATTACTACTTTTTACAAAATTATTATCTTTAGCTGCAATTAATAGTATTGGACTAAGAACAATCACCAATAAAACTCCTGCGAAAGCCAAACGTAAGGCTTTGACCTTACCCCAAATCACTACAGCTAAACCTAATACAAATAAACCAACACCTAAACCAATAATTGCACCACGTGTTTGAGTGTTATAAAGAAGAAAAGAAAGGGTTAAAAATAAAAATATTAAAATAGACCGAGTCACTTTCGTCTTATCCCTATATATAACTCCAGCCAGCATTAATCCATGAATAATAAGGGTACCGATCAGTAACGGTGGTGAGCTAAATAAGAGTTTAAGTATCGGTACTTGCCCAGCAAAAAGCGACGGCAAGCTCAAAACTACTAACAAGGCATCAAAGGAGAAGAGACTAATCAAGAAAAATTTAAAATCGAAATTCTTGGGCCGGAAAATGAAATGTAAAATTAAAAATAAATGAAGAAGTAAATACGAAGCAAA
This sequence comes from uncultured bacterium, assembly GCA_964013765.1. GTDB lineage: Bacteria > Patescibacteriota > Patescibacteriia > Buchananbacterales > CAXGXT01 > CAXGXT01. The sequence goes on from CAXGXT010000128.1 coordinate 1,154, forward strand.
AAAGGTAGCATTCCCTAAAACACCCGAAATACGAGCTCCGCCGGAAGAAGGAACTAAAAAGGGAACCTTAAAAAATTGTGCCAGCCCAATAAAAGAAGCCAAAACGCTGGCAAAAATTGTAAATGTAAAAAATTGATACCAATCTTTTTTATGACGGAAAACATTTACCAAAATCAAAAAGTAAGCCACTAAGTGAATCATCCCAAACAAACCGTCCATACGTTCGAAATTACTCCATAGACTGTACCACCTATTTACTCCAAAAATCGAGGAGATAATATTTATGCCTAGCCAAGCCAAGACGGCTATACTTAAACGGTCCAACTTCGGCTTATAAGTTGAATCTCTTAACCATAAAATTGCGTACAATAGAACTAAAACTTCAACGACTAAGCGGAACAAAATATTTTTAGTAACTATAAACGGATAATAGATCTGGTGACTAATAATCAAAGGCAAAAACAAAATTGCCATCACGCCTATTTTGATGGCTAATATTAAATGTTTATTTACTCTATCCAATGGTTGGATATTTTGGCCCATAGTAAAGAAAAATGAAAAAATTTAAGACTTGAATGGCCTAAATTTTACCAGAAAAACAACACATTCGCAAATAAAAAAGCCCTAAGCAGATTGATCATTTCTGCTTAGGAACTTATGGACCCATCGATAAAATGCTCCTTTTGTTGATGTTTGAAAATCACCATACTTGAGCAGTTATGAGCTGCTCGATTTTCGGGCTTTCTGGAACGAAATTTTTTTTGTCAATCACGTACATCCGTATTTGTTCACCATCAAAATAGGCGGCTAAGAAAAACTTTTGGGCACCTTCTTGCTTGGCCCGACCAATTAGATTTGCCTCTAGAGATTTCCGTAGACAACTTTAGGGAATTTCTAACAGCTTCTGACGGCTGCAATACATACCCATAAGTCACTTCCAACTTTTTACCCCTTGAAAAAGGATGCAATACTCGAATTGTAAATCCATCCTCTCCTTTTTCAATACTTGTAACTTTGCCGCCGACAAAT
>CAXGXT010000129.1:0-2177 GCA_964013765.1 uncultured bacterium
GGGGATGGATATTGAGTTTGAGGTTTATGATTCTATCCCTCAAACACACATGGCTCAAACCTTTATTGCCATCGCACCTGAGCATCCGTTAGTTAATAAGTTGATAGCGGGTACCAAAGATGAAAAACGAGTCAAGAAATTTGTAAAAGAAATAATAAAACAAAAGGCTGGTAAAAAGTTTGATTCCGAAAAAGCCAAGGATGGAATTTTTACGGGCCGTTATACTGAGAATTGGATGGGCTCTGGTCGCGATTTACCGATCTGGGTAGCAAGTTTTGCAGTCATGGATTATGGTACTGGAATAGTAAACTGTTCGGTACACGATAAGCGGGATTTTGCTTTTGCCAAAGAACATGGAATTGATTTGCATCCTGTCTTATTTCCTAAAGATAAAAAATTAGCTAAGAAGGTTAAGGCTATTGAAGTTTTTTATCGAGAGCCAGATGGTATTTTGGCTGAGCCTAAAGAATTTGCAGGACAGCGTTGGGATAAAGTACGTGAACCTATGATAGATTGGTTGGTTAAGCAAGGTAAAGCGTCTAGGCAGGTGAATTACAAGTTGCGCGACTGGGTATTCTCTCGACAGCGTTACTGGGGAGAACCGATTCCTATGGTTAACTGTCCTAAGTGTGGCTGGGTAGCTGTTCCGGAGAAAGATTTACCAGTAAAACTTCCAGAAGTGAAAAAATACCAGCCAACCGATTCCGGTGATTCACCGTTAGCAAATGTTAAAGCCTGGGTAAATACTAAATGTCCTTCGTGTAATGGGAAAGCCAAACGAGAGACAGACACCATGCCGAACTGGGCCGGAAGTTCTTGGTATTATTTGCGTTATTGTGATCCAAGGAATAAAAAAGAATTAGCTGATCAGAAGAAGTTAAAATACTGGCTAGGGCCACGGCAGGCAAAGCAGCCCCACTCCGCTAAAGCTTCGAGGGGCAGTCAACCCCACCCTGCGGGAGGCGTTGACTGGTATAACGGCGGTATGGAGCATACTACTCTACATCTTCTTTATTCTCGTTTTTGGCATAAGTTTTTATACGACATAAAAGCAGTTCCAACGTCGGAACCGTACTCTAAACGTACTAGTCACGGCATGATTTTGGGCGAGACTGGCGAAAAGATGTCTAAGTCTCGGGGCAACGTAATAAATCCTGATGAAGTTATCGCTGAATACGGCGCAGATACTTTGCGCGTGTACGAAATGTTTATTGGTCCATTCAATCATTCTGCGCCGTGGGCGCCGCGAAGTTTGGTTGGGGTTAAACGTTTTCTTGAGCGTGTTTGGTTGATGTCCGAAAAAGTAAGTTCGGGTAAGTCTTCGTTAGACATAGACGCAATTACTCATCAAACTATTAAACGAGTAACCGAGGACATTGAGGCTATGCGATTTAATACAGCCGTATCTATGTGTATGGAGCTGAGCAACGAGTTAGGAAAATTAGAATCTGTACCAAAGTCGTCTTACCTTATACTTCTTAAATTACTTTCACCATTAGCGCCACATATATGTGACGAGCTAGGAGAAATCGTTGATGAAAAAAAATTAATAAGCACCCAAGACTGGCCGACGTATGATAAGAAAAAATTAGTTAGCGATACCTTTGAATTAGTTATTCAAGTGAACGGGAAAGTACGCGGGAAGTTTGAAGCACCAATTAATATTTCAGAGTCTGAAGCAATTAAACAAGCTTTGACCGATGAAAACGTAACACGTTTTCTTGATGGTAAAAAACCCAAGAAAACTATTTACATCAAAGGACGCTTGGTGAGTGTGGTGGTGTAATGGTTCTCGATCAAAAAATCTGGGACTCACTCATAGTTGCCAACGCGGCCGACGGTGGCCTTCTACAATCATGGGCCTGGGGGGAGTTTCAGGAAAAAGTAAAAAGTAAAAATAAAAAAGAAAAAAAGGGAGATATTATTTTCAGGGTGGCCACGAAAGACATTTTTGGACAGTTAATTAAATACGATCTACCACTTGGTCAGTCATATCTATACTGTCCTCGCGGGCCAGTTTTTGAGAAGGGAGCCTTATTGGAGTCTTGGTTTAAAGAAGTTCGCAAGATAGCCAAACAAGAAGGCTGCTTTTTTTTAAAAATTGAACCAACGGTTGATATTGATTTTAAATCATATGGTTTTAAGAAAGTAGCTGATGTTCAGCCAAGTCAAACATT
>CAXGXT010000130.1:0-2134 GCA_964013765.1 uncultured bacterium
AGACAAGCCACCAGTGTATCCAGATGAATGTGAGGCTGGCACATTTGCAAAGCAATAAAAATCTCTTTACCTAAGAGTGTTGCTACTGCCTGGCAAGACTCAAAACTCGCCCTAACCCCGTAGCCAAGAATCGGAATATAGTCGAGCCACCGAACTCCTGATGCCCCGGCTTATTATCGAGATCGAGTATCTCAAGGACAAACGTTGACGATTCTGTGTCGTCAGCCTTGCCGGGCGGACTTTCGAATCGCACAATCTTACTCTTCATTACTTCCTCCTTTTTCAAAGAACCCCACCTCAAGGCTTTGGTTAAACGATATAACCAAAAAACGGCCTCGTGGCGGCGCGTCTTTCGGCTATGTTTTAAAAATAGTAAAAAGTCGTGCCACCAAAAAACCGCCCGGTTGAGGCGGTTACGAGTCCGTTTTGATCTATTTAACTAGATTTGCAAAAACGTCAAAGTACCGTTACCTCAACCGAGAGGTACGGCTACGACGGATAATTAGTTTGTAATTACTTTGAATCATAATTTTGTATAAGAAAGTTATCATGAATACAACAGTACGTCAATACTTACTCCAAAAGCCCCAAAAACGCTTCGATAATTATCTCCTCACCTCCCCTATTCACTCGCAAGGAAACAGCGTCGCCGGGACGAAAAGACTGAATCACCTCAGCTAAATCCTGATACTTATCCAAAACATTTCCGTTGACTTCTAAAATTATATCATCCTCTTCAAGCTCAGCCTGAGCAGCTGGAGTGCCTCTTCGTGGAGCTTGTAAAACAATTGCACTCTCATTTCCAGGAGTTACACCAAAACTAAGCCCTAATTCTGGACGCTGAACCTCACCAGTCCTCAAAATACCCTCAATAGCTATCCTAAAATGACTAACAGGCACTGCGGTTGGGATATCTGTACCAGACACCAAACCAACTAAGTTTCCGCCCAAATCAAGTAACAACCCTCCAATAGAAGAGTCAGATAAAGTATCTCTTAACTCAAACGATCTCCTATAAGACTCAGATGTAGCATTTCCACTGGTTAGTAAATTTACTACACTCGTATCCACTATTTGCCCATCTGCTCCAAAAACCAACAAAGTTTGCCCTCTCCTTATATTTGCTGAATTAGCTAAACTTATTACTGCCAACTCGGAAGCATCAACCTTTAATAAGGTTGCTCCTGAAACGTTATCTATAACTATTTCTTCAACTAATAATACTTTATCCTGCAAGGTAATAACCAAACCTGCAGCAGAACGTCGACCTAAAACATCACTGTGCGTTAAAAACCAACCATCACTGGTTAAAGTTGCTGCGGTACCAAGTAGGCCTCCAGCTTCGACACCTGCCCTAATATTGACACCAGCCATTCGCAGCTCGGTTTGAGTAATAATGTTAGCCAGGGCTACGTCGACTGTACTTCGGTCAGAAAGGGTTCTTAAAACTCTTCTATTTGAATCATCAATTTCTAAATCGGCCGAGTCTAGAGGATAAAAATAAGTATCGGAAACCAATTGACCAACTACTCCAGCCATAAACCCAAAAACTACCGACAAAACAATAGTCAAAAGCAATCCTGATCCTTTAATTTTATTTACAACTTTCATATTTTTATAATAGCATATTAGCCCCAAGACTAAAGTCCGTGGCTAAAACCACTTGGCAGACAACAACACCAAGGCAATCCCACCCAAACTAATTAAAATATAACGTTTTATTACTGAAGGCTCTTTTATGCCTAGATGCCAATTCCTAATAATCCCACTCAGCAAATAATACACGACAACCGTTATTAAGCCATTAACATAAACACTAGTCGGTAAAAAAGTCAAGCTAAAAAACAACTCGGCAATTAACAAAGTGGTTAAATTGGCTTTAGCTAAAACCTCTGCTTTGTTAGCCTCCGAAATAATCATTTCGCCCCACATCATTAGTCCGGCCATTACCCCAGCTAAAATAGCTAACCACCAAACTTGTTGCTGCAAAAATGTTGCCAAACTAAATAGTCCAACTACCCAAAAAAATACAGCTAGGATTTGTACGTAACTAGCCATATTTTCTAGGCTATGGGTCTGATACCTTGGACGTTCTTGACTATATAATCTTAAAGTTTCCAAAAATACTCCAATC
>CAXGXT010000131.1:0-2126 GCA_964013765.1 uncultured bacterium
CGGGTGGCTTCATTATAAACAGGTATAACAATTGATAAATCCATAGTTTAGCTGATATTGGCCTTAAGCTGATCTTTATAAACTCCTCTTTTTCCGCGAATAAATATTTTAAACATACCAACAAAAGAATTTATTGCTTCCCGAACTGGCTTTACTTTTGAATCTCTATCATCGGTCCATTCGATCGGCAGTTCTTTAACTTTCCAGCCTCGGCTATCAGCAATAAAAATAAGTTCTGCTTCTGCAAAAAAGCTGGTCTCGGTTTGGTGACTGTAAATATCTCTAGCAACTACTTGCCTGATCATTTTAAAACCATTTACTCGATCATGCATTGGCCAACCAAATAACATTTTGGCCATAACTAAAAAAATCTTATTTAATAAAATCCTAAACTTTGGCTGAGGAGTCAAAATTTGTGCACCTTCTATATCTCGACTTCCAACCAACATCGACACGTCGTGATGAGTTTCTAAATATTCAAAAAAGGGAGTGATAAATTTTTCATCGGTACTGCCGTCGGCGTCTGATATCAAAATGTATTTACCCTCAACCTTAAGCACTGCGGCCTGACAAACTGCACCGCGACCACGATTTTCCTTATAATCGAGTAGCCTAAGTTGAGAATATTTTTCTGCCAATGCGTTTACTACGGCTGCCGTATTATCATTACTCCCATCATTTGCCACTACGACTTCAAACTGGCCCTGGAAGCCATTGGCTAAATGTTTAAAAATCTTCTCTAGGGTGACTGGCAGACGTTTAGCTTCGTTGTACGCCGGAATTAGAATTGATATATCCATAAAAATTAAATAAAACTACCAGCAAACTTTACCAGATTTCCGGCTATTTTTCAAGCTTTATTTAATTGTACTAAAGACTTGCTCCAAATGTTTTGTAACCCTCACTCCATGCTCAATATCTGTGAGCGGAGTACTGCCATTTTTTATGGCATCTATAAAATGATCTATCTGATTAGCCAAAGGCTCACTTGCTTGGACCATAACTTTTTCGAGATCTGGATCCCCTATTTTTAATTTGGCCTCTTGGTCAATATCATTGTATAAAGCCTTATTTTTTTCCCCAATAAAATTAATCGTGTGAACTTTTTCTTTAGCGATTCTAGAAATTTTTAGAGTTAACTCTAGTCCAGAAGTAAATTCTACTTTGGCCTGCACAGTATCGTCACGTTGATCATCTCCGAGCGACAATTTACCTGTTACCTGCCTTATCTCTAGCGACCCAAAAAGGTAATCTACGATAGACAGCTCGTGCGGAACCGCGTCCCAAAACGCACCGACGTCCTCCCTGACTGGTCCTGGGTACAAATGTTCGGCGGCTATTTGCTTAATATCGCCAAAACTACCCTCATCAATTATTTTTTTTAGATGTCTAATATGGTCATTATAAACATACTGGTGCCCGACCATAAAAACCTGGTTGCTTTTTTTAACGTCTGCGGCCAGACCTTCGGCGTCGGCTACGCTCAAAACCATTGGCTTCTCTACCAACACATGTTTACTGGCTAAAATTGCTTGTTTGGCTAAATTAAAATGAGTACTGGCCGGCGTAGCTAGTACCACTGCGTCAATCTCTGGATTATTTAATAATTTATCCGCAGGAGTCCCACTATCTATACTATCAACTAACTCAACGTCCGAGCGATCATTAAGGATCCGGATATAGTGACTCCCAAACCGACCTTTCCCAAAAACTGCAAGCTTTAACTTTGGCATGATATTTATTTAACCTTCTTGGCTAAAATCATTAAGGTAGATCCAAAAGGTAAAGATGCAAAACGTAATAAAAATGCTTCGAGCCTGGACGGCCAAACTAGAATCTTATTTATTAATGATGGAAATTCGGTTACGCGAAATTCAGCATTTTCTTTTTTGGTTTTAGACTTACCAAAAAGTTTATGAATTACAACCAGTGGAAAAAGAAAAAAGAACAAATAGCTAGACTTAACTGGCTCAAACCCAGCTTCATTTAATTTTTCCGAAAGTTCTTTTTTAGTATAGCGGCGGAAATGATGAGCAACTTCGTCGAGATCGCTCCATAAAGATTTAAACGCCGGCACGCTGATTAACGTATACCCGCCCACGCGCAAAACACGATTAATTTCTTTA
>CAXGXT010000132.1:0-2058 GCA_964013765.1 uncultured bacterium
GAGTCCGCCGACCGTGTTTCCCTTCGATATAGTCGGGGATGAACTCCATCGGCCCAGGACGATAAAGCGCACCCATGGCAATTATATCTTCGAGCTCAGTTGGTTTGAGCATTTTTAAATATCGACGCATACCGGCAGACTCAAGCTGAAAAACACCAACCGTTCGCGCGGCCTTTAGTAACTTAAAAGTTTTTTCGTCGTCTAAGGGAAGTGATTGTAAGTCCAAGTCAATCCCACGACCTTTTTTTAATATTTCTAAAGTACTGGCAATGATTGTTAGGTTAGACAAACCTAAAAAATCCATTTTTAGTAGACCGAGGCTTTCAATGGTTTTCATGTGATACTGAGTAACCACAACCTCATCGCCGGTTGGTGAAAACTGTTGTGGTACGTATTCATCCAAAGGATCTCGGGTAATCACTACCCCACAAGCATGGGTCGAAGCATGACGTACACACCCTTCTAAACGTCTTGCTATTTCCAACAACTTCTTACCTTCGGGCTGTTCCTGAACTTCTTTGAGCTCTGGGACAGAACTTAAAGCTTCGTCCAAAGTAGTAAACATGGGAATCAGCTTAGCTACAGTATCGCAATAAGTATAAGGCAAGCCCAACACCCTTCCCACGTCACGAATTGAAGCTCGTGCAGCCATGGTCCCAAAAGTAATTATTTGGGCCACCCGATCGTGCCCATATTTTTCAGCCACATAATCTATAACTTCGTCACGTCTAGTGTCAGCAAAATCAATATCAATATCAGGCATCTCGTTTCGTTCGGCGTTTAGAAATCTTTCAAAAATTAAACCATAATGTATTGGGTCAATATCAGTAATCCCTGTTAAATAAGCTACGATACTCCCCGCTGCTGAACCACGTCCCGGGCCCACCACGATCCCTTTGTCTTTGGCCCAGTTAATGCAACCAGCGGTGATCAAAAAATAAGGGGCGTACTTTGTTTTGGTAATTACCGACAGTTCATAATCAAGCCGCTTCTGAATTTTTTCTGAAGCCTTATCGTAAGTTGCCACCTGATATCTTTTTTGTAGTCCAGCTTCACATTTTTCACGCAAATATTTATCAGAAGTTTTTCCTTGGGGCACTTCAAAATGCGGCAAAATAGGTTCACCAAAATTTAATTTTAAGTCGCACATGTCGGCTACCTTCAAAGTATTTTTTACTGCCTCAGGATGATCAGAAAAATCTTTTTTCATTTGCTCTGGGGAACGAATAGAAAAATCTTCACCCAAATAACTCATGCGATCTGTGTCCGAAACAACTCGTTTGGTTTGAATACAAAGTAAGGCGTCGTGTGCCTTGTCGTCTTCTTGGCTTGGGTAATGAGAATCGTTGGTGGCCACTAAATCAATTTTTAATTTCTTGGCCATCTCGTAAACAACCGAATTTACTTCGGCCTGGGCAGGAATACTTGGGTGGTGTTGTACTTCCAAAAAATAGTTTCCTTTGCCAAATATTTTTTGGTGTGCCAAAGCTGCTTCTTCGGCAGCGGCCATATTATTATTTTGGATTTCGCGGGCCACGTTTCCGGCCAAGCAAGCGGAAGTCGCGATCAAACCTTCACTATGCTTAGCTAAGGCGGCCATATCTACCCGAGGTTTGTAATAAAAACCCTGCAGGTGGGCAATCGAAATTAATTTTAATAAATTTTTGTAGCCAATTTCGTTTTTAGCTAATAAAAGTAAGTGATAAGGCTTCTCATCAATCCCCGCTTCTTTATCGGATAAACCTCGCCGCGCTACATAAGTCTCGACTCCTATTATTGGCTTCACGCCCGCGGCCATACACTTTTGATAAAACTCTACTGCGCCATACAAAACACCATGATCGGTTAAGGCCATGGCCGGCATTTTTAATTCTTTAGCTTTATCCACTAACTCATCGATCTTAGACAATCCATCTAAGAGACTGTAATGAGAGTGGACGTGGAGATGGACGAATGACATAACAAAAAATAAATGGACTAAAATTATACCACGTTACAAAAAAAGCCTCCCCTCCCGGACAGGCCCAATCTGAAACCAATTAACTACTTTTTCTTTTT
>CAXGXT010000133.1:0-2041 GCA_964013765.1 uncultured bacterium
CTTGATGATGCTTATCGTGATGAATTTCCATTGTCAGAGCATCGATATGTGGTTCGAGGGCGTCGAATGCGTAGGGGAGAGAAGGTAATTCGTGAGCCATATTTTTTAATTTATTATTAATTTTAGTTAGTAAACCTAGTTTATTATTTGCCCGGTCGACTGTCAATAAAGTAACTTGCTTGAACACGATTTTTTCAGTACTATAATCAGTACTATAATCTTATTAGTATTTTATTAATGCTGAAACGTAAGCGAAAAATAAAGGAACTTAACAAGTCGCTCCAAGGCTTGGGAGAGTTAGAGTCAGACATTATGGATGTGGTCTGGAAGCGCGAATGTGTTTGTGTTCGTGATGTGCTTGATGACATAAGTAAGAATCGAAACGTAGCTTATACTACAATTATGACAGTCATGTGTCGGTTGGCAGAAAAAGGAGTGTTAACTCGTTGTATGGAAAAAGATGGGGCATATAGTTATATGGCAGTTAAGGATAAGGCAGCCTATATGGCTAAGGCTGCTCGGCTGGCTGTAAGGAGAGTGATAAGTACTTATGGTGATGCGGCGGTTAAGGAATTTAAGCAGTTAGCTCAGGCGAAAAGGAAGTGAAAGCTTTGACGTTTGTGGGTGTGTGGATAAAGATAATTTGACTTTTTTAATTACAGCTACTACATTAAGTAGTAAGCATTAAACATAAACACATATGTCTGACGACAATCAGCGGCGTCAAGCCGGAAAATTTATTGATGAGCAAAAGCCCCGCTTTGCTTTTTATTTAGGTTTACTCGGAGGGTTAGGAGTAATGTTTGCGGTTGGTTTTTTTATTTTACTCGGCCTTTACACGGGTGATGGCGAGGGCAAGACAGCCAAGAATACCAATACTGGCCCAGCCTTAGGAGTGGCTGCACCAAGCCCGACTCCTTCTGCTCCAACTCCTACTCCGGGTAATGTAAACGTGGCCGCAGTTACTTCGGATGACTGGGTAATGGGTGATCGAAACGCAAAAGTAAGTATTATTGAATTTTCAGATTACTCTTGTCCTTTTTGCACGCGAGTTCATCCTACAATTCAACAAATTGTTGATGATTACGACGGTGACGTAAATTGGGTTTTCCGACACTTCCCGCTTACTTCAATCCATCCTAGTGCCCAGCGTCAAGCTGAAGGGGCTGAGTGTGCTGGTGAGTTAGGGGGTAACGATGGTTTCTGGGCTTATACCGATGCGATTTTTGGAGGAGGAATTTCTGATCCAAGTCAAGCTGCTGCTGCTGCTGGGGTTGATGCTGGTGATTTTACAGAGTGTTTGAATTCAGGACGCCAACGTCAGGCTGTGCAGTCTGATGCAGCTCAAGCTACGGCAGCCGGAGGCCGAGGAACCCCTTACAGTATTGTGGTAGCCGGTGATCAACGAATTCCAGTTTCAGGAGCAGTACCGATCGATCGTTTTACATCTATAATTGATCCCTTACTCTAAACCGTTTTTTATTAGCTTGTCTAAAAAGACAATGTCTAAACCAACCAAGATAGTTGTTGTCGGAGCTGGGTTTGGGGGTATTTATGCTTTTAAAAAGTTAAGAAAACTTTTTAAAAATGATAAGAGTGTTCAGATTACTTTGGTCGATAAGGCTAACCATTTTGTGTTTACTCCGATGTTGCACGAGGTAGCGACCGGGGGTTTAAATCCATACAGTGTAGCTGAACCCCTTAGAAAAATCATGGGAAAATTTACCGGAAAAGGCCAAATAGATTTTCGACAAGTCGAAGTTAAGAGTCTGGACGTAGCGGGTAAAAAATTAGAGACTAGCTCTGGTCCAATTAAATTTGATTATTTAGTTATGGCTATGGGCTCGGGAACTAATTTTTTCAATACTCCGGGTGCATCCGAGCATGCTTACACTTTAAAAAGTGTAGCCGACGCGGTGGAACTAAAACGTCAGTTAATAGATAGGTTCGAGCGCGCCAGCCGTGAAACAGATAAAAAGCGTCGCCAGGCGCTGTTAAGATTGGTAATTGTTGGTGGTGGGCCAACCGGAGTAGAGTTGGC
>CAXGXT010000134.1:0-2015 GCA_964013765.1 uncultured bacterium
CCAAAAAGTTCCGGTCATAGTTCGTCAGGTAGCAGAGCAAGAGCAGCTCGAGCTGGCTTTGATTGAAAATATTCAACGTCAGAATTTAAATCCGATCGAAGAAGCCCATGCTTATCGTCGCTTAATCGATGAGTTTAATTTAACTCAAGAACAAGTGGCCGAGCGAGTAGGGAAGAGCCGTCCAGTGGTAGCCAATACTTTACGTTTACTTACATTGCCTAGCGAAGTCCAAAAAGCTTTGATCAACGGTCGGATAAGTTATTCGACCGGACGGGTAATTGCCGGTTTACCGGAAAATCAGCGCTTAAAGTTTTTCCAGAAAGCTTTGGCTAGCGGTGGCACCGTGGCTACTTCTAGGCAGATTGAATCCGAAGCCAAAAAAGTATCGGTTCGAAGTTATACTCGTCAGGGAAAGGACCCGGATTTGGAAGCTAAGGAACAACAGTTACAAGCAAGGCTTGGTACCAAAGTAACTATTAAAAAATCTGGTTCCAATGCAAAGTCTGGTCAGATTTTAATTGAATTTTTGTCAGCCGAAGATTTAGCTGAGTTAATTAAGAAGATTAGTTGACCACGTCGTTCGCGAACGACGTGGTTGACAATAGTTGTTTTTAATGCTAGTCTAAACTCTGTTGATGTTAGGTTAAACCCTAAGACAAGAAAAAATCCCGCTTGCGGGATTTTTTCTTTGTCTAAATTTTATAAGCGGCCAGACTAACAGTTAGACCCTGAAACTTTGTTGATGCTAGGGTGCTGACGCTGACCGCAAAATTATGGTACCAAAGCTCTGGCTATTTGTCATCCTTATCATCATTTTTCTCTTCCTTTGTTTCTTCTTTTTCTGCTCGAGATTCTTTGTATTTGCATCCTTTGGCGCTACATTTGACGCCACCTTTAACTTCGACAATTAAACTTTCACAGTCAGGACATTTTTCGCCAGTTGGCTTACCCCACAAAGCGTGCTTACAGTCTGGGTAGCGATCACAGCTATAAAATACTCCTTTTCGGGAACGTTTGGCGACTATCCCGCCTTTGCCACATTTAGGACAAGGGCAAACCACCTTTGCTTTTTCTTTTTTAATATATTTACAATCCGGGTAGGCCGAACAACCGACAAACGGTCCATAGCGTCCCGTCCGTTGGACTAGCTCCGCTTTGCATTCTGGACATTTTTCACCGGTCTTAGCTGGCTCGGGAGCCTCTTTGCCATTATCTAGTTGTTTAGTATTTTTGCAGTCTGGATAGCCGGTGCAAGCTAAAAATTTTCCAAATCGTCCGATTTTAATTACCATCGGGCTTTTACATTTTTCACATACTTCGTCAGTTTTTTCTTCAGTAATTTTTTTCTTATCCAGCTCTTTTTCTTTTTTTTCTAAATTTTTTATAAAAGGTTCGTAGAAATTTTTGATGTATGGCTCCCATTCTGTTTTGCCCTGGGCAATCTCGTCCAGGCCATCTTCCATTTTGGCCGTAAATTCAAAATCAACAACCTTAGGGAAATGCTCGACTAGTAAATCGTTTACTACAGCTGCAATTTCTGTTGGCTTTAGGCGCTTATCTTCTTTTTCTACATAACCACGATCTTGGACAGTAGCAATCGTCGGTGCGTAGGTACTAGGCCGTCCGATACCGTGTTCTTCTAAAACTTTGACCAGTCCGGCTTCAGAATACCGAGCCGGAGGTTGAGTAAAGTGTTGGTCAGGAGTAATCTTTTCGGCCGCCACAGCTTCCTTAGTTTTTAGGACTGGTAAAATATTCTCACTAATTTTTGTGGGGTAAGTTTTTAGCCAACCGGGAAAGGTAATGACTGCTCCGTTGGCCCGAAATGTATAAGGAGTTTTTTCGGCTGCAATATCAACGCGGGTAGTATCAACCTTGGCCGGAGCCATTTGACTGGCCACCGCACGTTGCCAGATTAGTTTGTATAGCTTAAGTTGCCGCGCGTCCAATGTCGCACCAAGTGATTCTGGTGTGTGTTCGACCGCGGTCGGACGGATAGCTTCATGGGCTTCTTG
>CAXGXT010000135.1:0-1994 GCA_964013765.1 uncultured bacterium
TGTAATGGCTGCCGCACTGCCTTTTGTTTTTTTTGGATTTCCAACTGGGTATCTACTGAATGCAACAGACAAACAAAGGCAAACAACGACCAATCGAGGCTTTGCCTTGTTGGCCGCCTTGGCTATCAACTTAATATTGATTCCTCAAGTAGCTCAGCTGGGAGCGGCGATTGCTTTTTTGGCCTCAAATATAATAATTGTTGTACTCGACTTATGGCGAGTGAACAGAGTTACTAAACTTCAATATAAAGAACTAGTAAACATCGTAGTAAGAACTTTAATTGCCGGAAGTATTATGTTTGCCTCTTTGGTATTACTTGGTTCTAGTGTGCACCTGATAGGACTAGTCTTGGTCGGTGCAGCCATCTACCTAGCAAGTCTACACCTACTCGGAGTTTTAAAAGTAGGCGAGATTATTCGTATATTCAAACAAGTTACTAAAAAGTAAATGCGCCAAACTTTATTGATAACTCTTGATTTCCCTCCCCGCGTTGGCGGCGTAGCAAGCTATTACAGTAGTCTTTATGGTCTACTTCCTTCTGAAAAAGTATCGGTTTTAACTTGTCCTATGGAAGGAAGTGATGATTTTGACAGACATCAAGAGTATGAGATTGATAGATCTTTACCCTGTATCGAAGACTGGAATAAAAAAGCAGCTTTAAAATTACTTAAAGCCATAAAAAATACCGCTAAGTTTGAAATCTTACAGGTAGGCAATGTTTTACCTCTTGGAACTGTGGCTATGCTATCAGGTATACCTTATCAAGTATTTACTCATGGCCTAGACATACTAAAACCGAATGGATTAAAAAAAATACTAGTAAAAAAGATTTTGCAAAAAGCTGAAAAAATTATTGCAAATAGTGAATTTACAAAATCTGTAATAAATTCTTTTGGAATTAATCCAGAAAAAATAGAAATTATTTACCCCAGCCCAAGAATAAGTCCAGCTCACGAAGATATTCAAGTAACTAAAAATATTAAAGAAAAATTTAACCTGAACCAAGAAAAAATAATCTTATCAGTTGGACGATTAGTAAAAAGAAAGCGCTTTGACTTATTGGTCGGTGCTTTTAAAAAAATTAACAACACCTTTCCGGAAACAAAACTTTTCATAGTAGGAGATGGCCCAGAAAAAGATAACCTTACTTTAGAAAAAAATATTTATTTAGTACCAAAAGTTACAGAAGCTGAACTTGCCGCATTTTATAAAATTTGCAATATATTTATAATGACCCCAGAAGAACTTTCGGATGGCGACGTGGAAGGGTTTGGAATAGTCTACCTAGAAGCGGGTTCCTTTGGTAAGCCAGTAATTGGTACAAAGAGCGGGGGAGTACCAGAAGCCATCGTAGACAACGAAACTGGACTACTAATTGAACCCGATAACGAGAACGAACTCATCGGAGCTATTACCAAGTTACTGAACGACGAAGACTTAGCAAATACTTTGGGAGAGAGTGGAAAGTTAAGGGTCCAGAATGAATTTACCCCTGAAATACAAGTAACGAAATTAAAACGATTAATGTAAAATTGTCATCCCGAGCGAAGTCACCCTAAGGGTGACGAAGCCGAGGGATCTTCCAGATTTAATCAAATCACTTTACTGGAAGATCTCTCCGCTACACTCACTTCGTTCGTTTCGGTCGAGATGACAATGATAAATAAGCTTACATATCAGACAATACTATGAACCTAATCGACATAATCATCCCTGTCTTCAACAACGATAATACTATAATTCCGTGCTTAGGTAGTATTGCTAAACAAACTTATCAAAAGTTTAGAATTATTGTAGTAAATGACGGGTCTACGGATTCAAGTATAGCTAAAGTAAAAAAATGGATATCTGGACACGACCAATACAGGACTCGTTTTACATTAATTGAACAAGAAAACAAAGGTGCACCAGTAGCCAGAAATATTGGGGCCAAAGCCGGAGAGGCCGACTTTATTATATTCCTTGACGCCGACATAGTAATGCAACCCGAAAT
>CAXGXT010000136.1:0-1988 GCA_964013765.1 uncultured bacterium
CACCGGGTCAGACTCGGCCTCTGTTCGAGGTAGATCAGGGTCGGTCTTGACATGAGCGAGGTTTTTGGCTTCTATCCAACCCACAAGGGAGTCTTTTCGGATTCTGTACATACTAGGTCGGCCGGCCCAGGACGATACCGCCACAATGTCGACCGGGCTCCTCTTATGGACTCTGCCAGTCAACCACTCCTCGACCCTGAGGGTGGGTTTGCTCCAAACCTCTGCGTAGTCCGACCCATCAGCGGGTACCACCAGGGCTTTACCGCCGGTGTAATTTCCGGTTTGGGCCCGCTGATAGCTGTCTCGTCCCTTCTGATACGCCTCTGCGGAGGGAGTGGGTTGCGCTAATCCAGTTTGCTGGTACATGGTTAAACCTTTTTAGCCTTTTTGTCTCTGGCTAATGCCTTTTTAGCCGCTTGGGGTGCATATTTCATAGCTTTTTTAATCAAGTATAAGCGGTCTGATTTAGTTAGATTGCCGCGTCCTCGCAACCGTAACGCACTTTGGGCCGACTGCCGGTTGAAGATGGGATAGCTTCCGTCGTCAAAAATAGCATACTTATTTCGTTGGGCGGTGGTGATTCTCATTCTGTTTCCTTTTCGCTTGGCGATAATAGACACTGATTTCGGGCCAAAGTCGGATACCAAACACTTTCAAAACTTGGGTTTCGGGCACATTTCTATCAACCATTTCTTCCACGAACCGTTTCCGGTCTTGGCGCACACTTTTCATAGCAGAAATAGTTTAGCTAAAATCCCGACCACCCCGGTGGCTACCACTGTGCCGGTGATACTTAAAAATTTGCCGGTGAATTTGCTGGCGGTTTCGATCCGGGTGACCGTCAGTCGAACCTCCGTTAAAATTTGGTTGATACTTTCGATTTTAGCCTCATTGCGATGGATCGAGGCTTTGAGTTCACTGAATTGCTGGTCGGTTTCCATTTTCGGCCTTTTCTCCTACGAACGTAAATCGATCAACTACAATTTCGTGTTTTCCTTTTTGCTCACCAAAACTATCTCTCCATTCTCGCCATTTGATTTTGCCTTCGATCAGGATTGGAAGTCCTTTGCTGAAATACTGGCAGATCAGATCCGCTTGACGACCAAAGGCGACTACATCAATAAAACAGGTTTCTTGTTGCCGTTGCCCGTTCTTTTTGCTAGTCCAAACCTCGTTGATGGCTAAGCCGAAATTACAAATATTTTCATTGCCGTTGACGGCCGGATCGGTGGTTAAATAGCCGCCCAAAATCACCTTGTTAAAATTAGCCAAAATTTAACTTACGCTTCAGACTCAGCGTTTTTTTTCCTCACTAAGATTTGTTCCAATTCCTGACTGGACATTTCGTCTAGGCGGTCTTGAAAGAAGTTTTCTAGTAGCCGTTTGTACCAACCTCGCGCAAACTTGTTTTGTTCCGTGCGTGGATTGCCGAATCCGCACCCTTTCAAGATCAGGTTGGCGTACCAGATACCTAATTCAGCATAGAAATCCCAAAAATTGAGTTTAGCCTCCTGGATGGCTTGACGACTGCCGGAGCCGATGATGCCATCGACATCAATCCAGTCGTCCGAATTGGTCGGGCGTAGCTTGGTATTAGTCGCCATCTGTATTACCTTGCTGGCTCCACCCTTGCCCAGGTTGACTACTGCGTCGCTATATCCGCGTTGGCAACTGGACGGGATGGCATTTAGCCCTAAAGTGGCAAATAGGTTTTGATAAAATTCCTTAGCCTGTTCCAAGCCCATATTCTGAATTTCATCCACCGTCACTTTTCGGTTTTTGAACTCTGAATAGCTGGACTGGGTGATACCGAAATTGGTTGCCCCCCCTTTATCGTCCGGGTCGAAAACGAATCCGCCCTCATGTGCGATAGTGGCTTCAAACCACGTCTGGAAATCCATTAGCGCCGGCTACGTCGCAGTAGCGAATAGTAAGCTAAGACAGGGCTACTATAAGCCTCATCCGCCTTTTCCTGAATGGTTTGGGTT
>CAXGXT010000137.1:0-1975 GCA_964013765.1 uncultured bacterium
GATATAGAAACACGGAGCGATCAGTGCTCCCTGGGTGTGATCATTGTGGTAATGCGTTTGTAGCAAACGGATATCATTGGCTCCATGCGCCAGAGCATTCTGGGCAAATGGTAGAAATCCGGTGCCGGCATCAATCACCAATCGCATACCCTCGGGGAGGCAGCAAGAATATACTTCATGGCAAAACGTGTTGCCTCCGTATTCTTCGTATTGCTTGCCACTTACGGGTAGACTTCCTCTGTTTCCGAATAACTTAACTTTTAAATCACTCACGGTTATTCTCCTTGTTCTGACTTATAGATGGGGGCCAACCCATTTGTAACGATCGAAATAAAAGTTTAGCATAAAAAACCGATTTTGTAAATGCTTTTTAACCTTGCTTATAGCTTCTTTTTTTGCTTTAATTATGTCTATGCAGTCGCTAAAAAACGTTTCTCAGGCTCAGGAAAAATTAGTATCCGAAGCGCATAGTTTACTTAAGAAGGCTTTAGGAAAGAATTTTAAGTCAGCCGGGGATTTAATTTACCCACCCAAATCAGAAATGGGGGAGTTGTCACTCCCTTGTTTTTCTTTAGCTAAAAAATTAAAGAAAAACCCAGTCGAAGTCGCTGCCGACTTAGCCGGTAAATTAAAACCAAAAGGACCTATTTCTAGCGTCGAAGCCGCTGGGCCTTATTTAAATTTTCGAGCCGACCAAACCGTTTATGCTAGTTTAGTTTTGTCCGAAATTAGTAAAGCCGGTGACAAGTATGGCCAAAGCAAGGTCGGTAAGGGAAAAACTTGGGTAGTTGAGTACTTGTCGCCAAACACCAATAAACCGTTGACTATTGGGCATCTGCGTAATATTTTTTTGGGTACCACGCTTAGTAACACCCTTAAGTTTTTAGGCTATAAGGTACAACGAGTAACTATTAACAATGATCGAGGGATAGCGATTTGTAAATCTCAGGTCGCGTACGAAAAATGGGGCAAGGGCAGTACGCCCAAGGATAAAAATGAAAAACCCGACCATTTTGTGGGACGCTACTACGTTATGTTTAACCAAAAAGCCCAAAAAGATGAGTCTCTAGAAGAGTTGGCCAAGACTTGTTTGCGTAAATGGGAGAGTAATGATGCAAAAGTACGCGCAATTTGGAGACAGTTAATTACCTGGGTGACTACTGGTTATAAACAAACTTTGGATAACCTCGGAGAAAAGCCAATGGATTTTGATTACTATGAAAGTGAAATTTATCAGGAAGGCCAAGATATTATCGACGAAGGTTTAAGTCGTAAGATTTTAAAAACTACCGACGATGGAGCGGTCTTCGCGCCTCTCGAAGTTAACTATGCCAAGCTGCCCGACAAGATTTTAAGAAGAAAAGATGGCACTGCTCTGTATGCTACTCAGGATTTGCACCTGGCTCGGGAGAAAGGAAAGCACCAGCCAGATATGTCGGTTTATATAGTCGGTGATGAGCAGTCATTATATTTTCGTCAATTATTTGCCACTCTCGACGCTCTAGGTATACAAAAGACAGATAATTTACATCATCTGTCGTACGGCATGATTCGCTTACCGGACGGTAAGATAAAATCACGTGAGGGAATTAAAAAAGGCACAGACGCCGATGGGCTTATAGAGATGGTTAAAAAAATGGCTATTAAGTCTATTGTTAGCAGGCATAAGGAATTATCCAAGAAAGAAATTGAGAAACGTGCTCACAAAATAGCGTTGGCGGCTTTGAGGTTTTATATTTTAAGGGTTGAGTCAAAGACGACTATGGTTTTTGATCCAAAGGCTTCGGTAGATTTGCAGGGGCAAACCGGGCCTTATCTGCAATATGTTTATGCTCGGATAAATAGTGTTCAGAAAAAAGCTAAAGCTAGAGTTGGTAAAGTTGATTATTCTAAATTAGCGCACGAGCGTGAGCAAGATTTAGTCAAAAAATTAGCGCGTTTTCCAGAAGCAGTGGGCAACGTGGTTGCGCACTAC
>CAXGXT010000138.1:0-1944 GCA_964013765.1 uncultured bacterium
TCGGGCTTTATTTTATTTACCACTCCCTTAACAGCTTGTTGAGTAGCCCGAATATAAAATCTTCGCACTAAACGATTAAACGGCCATAAATAAATTTTTGGTAATAATGGCGGGTAAGTTCTAGTCACCTTAACCCCGGAAACAGTTCGACTACCGCTTTTAGTAAACGAAATCCAAGGAGCAACTACTTGCACCTCATGACCTTGAGCAGATAAATACTTTAATTTATTAGCCAAGTATTGGTAAGTTCCTAAATGTGAACCTATTTCAGCGGCTGTTCCAAACTTGTATGCTACGACACAAATCTTCATACTCCAAAGGAAGCTATTATCTTACCAACTAAATTATCTAAATTGTGATTTTTAACCACAATCTCTCGTAACTCTGTCTTCAATTTTGCTTTACCGGCCAGTGACATTTTATTAAGCTCATCAATCTTTATAGCCAACAAATCAGGTCGGTCTTTTTTAATTATCAAGTTGCCGGGTAAAGTAGATTTAATTGCTGCGCTACTAGTAATTACCAAGCACTCACAAGCCATGGCTTCTAAAACTGCTTTATCTAATCCAGTTTTACTTAAATTTACAAATATATCAGCCGACTGTAAATAAGGTACTATATTTTGGTGAGCAATAGCGCCCGTCATCTCCACTTGTGCTTCCAGATTCATTGCTTTTATCATTTTCTTTAAAGAATCAAAATAAGTTTGCTGGCCAGGCAACCCAGGGCCGCCAATAATTTTTAAAGTAACTAGTTGACCTCTATCTTTTAAAATATCTACTGCCTTAATCATGGATTCAATATCTTTACTTGGAGAAATACGTCCAATGCTTAACAGAGATAATTGTGGATTAGATTCTGGAGTGCCTGGTTTAAATGTAGCCGTGTCTATCCCATGCCCGACAACTTGTACTTTTTTGGATTGTAAATTAAAACTTTCTCGATTGGTAGTCAAAATTTTGTTGGCCAACTTTTCCAAAATCCGCAACCTCAAAGTAACCGATTGATGCACATACCAAGAAACTATTTTTTTTCTAAAAAACTTTGCGGCCGGTGCTACGGCAATCGTATATTCAGGGTTCATATGACAAAATACCCCATCCGATCTTGGGACCAACTGCCAAGCTAATTTTTGAAATTTAAAAAAACTACTTAACTTATTCTTACCAGGGTTTTTATTTAAAGAATATATTTTAGTATTCTCTAAACCTTTTGTATCTCCCTTTTGCAGGCAAATAACCGTAAGTTTTCCACCTGATTTATTTAAACTTTCCCCAATTTTTTTAACCCAGTTATAAGTAAACCCCGCTAAATGATCTTGGCGGTCTACCTTTCGAGTTATCATTAACAATTTCATAAACTAGCTCTTCTTAACTTTTTTAGATCTTACAATGTCATTCCAGTAAGTAACTACCTGTTTTATATTCTCTTCCCAACTTGGTAACACTTGCAACTTACTATACGCAGCAGCACCTAACCTAGCCGAAAGATTAGAATCCTTAATTAAGGTTAATAAATATTCCGAGGCCGCTTTATAATCTTTTATATTTACTAAATAACCGGTCTTACCGTTATCGATCAATCCTAGGGCACCCGTTGTGGCTGTTGAAACAGTCGGGGTTCCCGCACCAGCTGCTTCGATTATGACCTTTCCAAAACTTTCAGAAAATGAAGTAAGTACTACGGCTGAAGCCACCTGATAATAGGCAGCTAATTCCTTATGATCAATCTGGCCGACAAAATCAACTCGGTGAGAAAGCCGAATAGACTCGAACCGAGATCTTAAGCTTGTATATTGGCTACCGTTACCAACAATTACTAAATGAGCTTGCGGTGAGGCGGCAGCTACCTTGGCAAAAGTTTTAACCAACATGCGTAAACCTTTAATAGGCTCTAGACGACCAACATACAAAATTACTCGTTGCCCTTGGTAGCGCTCTTCCA
>CAXGXT010000139.1:0-1907 GCA_964013765.1 uncultured bacterium
TTCGCGATTTTACTGACGTACGAGATATTGTGCGCGGGTATCAGCTGGCAATAGAAAAATGTAAACCTGGGCAAGCATATAATATTTGCTCGGGGCAGGGAGTAGGTTTCCAAGAAGTTTTAGATAAATTAATAGCTATAAGCAAAAGTAAAAATATAAAAATAGTTAAGGATCCAACGGGACCTCGTCCAACTGATGGTGGCAAAGTAGTTGGTGACTTTACGAAGTTTAAAAAAATTACCGGCTGGCAGCCGGAAATTGATATTTTGGGTACAACTCTACCCGAAATGTTGGAGTATTGGCGAGAGAATTTATAAATTACTATTGTCCGACTCCACTCAAAACAGTTTTGATTGTTTTGAGAATAATAGATATATCTAAAACTAAAGATTGGTTTTTGATGTAGTATAAATCGTACTGCAGTTTTTGCATTGCGTGTTCGACGGACTCACCGTATGGCAAGTTAATCTGTGCCCAGCCGGTTAGTCCTGGTTTTACCAATAAGCGTTCTCGGTAAAAAGGAATTTGTTTTTCAAGTTGTTCGATAAATTCGGGACGTTCCGGGCGTGGCCCAATAACTGCCATTTCTCCTCGCAATACATTAAACAGTTGAGGGATTTCATCTAGACGAGTCTTTCGAATAAATTTTCCTACTCTAGTTACACGTGGATCGTTTCGGGTAGCCCACTGCGGCCCATCGGCTTCAGCGTCTGTCCGCATACTGCGAAATTTAATCGCCTTAATTATTTTCCCATTTTTACCAGATCGATTTTGTTTAAATAAAATAGGTCCAGGTGAATCAATCTTTACGGCCATAGCAATTATGGGCCAAAGGGGGAGACTTCCAGTAAATAAGATTAAACCCATCAGCCAATCCAAAATATTTTTTACGATCCCGAATCTTTTTCGAGCCTTAGGATTTAAATTTTCTAAAAACCACACTTGCTCAAGTTCTTCGACTGGAACCAATCCACTTACTTTTTCATAAAAGTGGGGGAGTTCGTAAAAGTCTAGTTTGAGCGGCAAGCATTCAAATAAATGTTTCATTATTTTTTTGTCTTGGCGAGGGTGAGTAGTTGAGATGACAGCGTCAATTTTGTTGGCTTGGCAAAACGATCTTAAATTAGACAAGTCATGATTTATTTTTATGTTTGCAGGTAGTTTATTACTCAAATTACTATTTTCTATAAAAACTCCGGAAACTTTATAGCCAAGCTCTGCCTTTGAAGATAAAGTATTAATAAGTTCTACAGCAGTTTCATTTAGACCTATGATGACTATTTTTTCAGCTAATCTTGAGGATCGATAAGCTAGAGATGCGATTATTCTCCATATGTAAAGAAGAACGAAAGATGTGCCAAGGATAATAAGTAAAACTCTCTGCGGTCGGATTGTAAATAAGCGGTCTACTGCAAAATAGAAAAATACAGCTGCCAATACTCCGCCAATGGCTAGATCGCGAGCTAATCTAAGCAGTAATTCAGCTCGGCTGCGTAAGGTTTTGAGGTCGTAGAGACTGTCTATGAAAAAAACTACCAGCCAAATTAAAAAGACAATACCAAACGGTAAAATATGGCTACCCCAAACGTCGGTTGCTCCTGTTTGGCCGTAACGCAAAACTAAGGTAATTGCCAAAGCACCATACAGTACGGCAATATCACCAATTAGGATTATTATTTTTTTGGCTGAATTCATTTAAATTTAGGCAAATTCTCTAATGTAAGAATGCCTGTGATTATACGAAAAAAATAATTATAAGTCAATGTTGCCAAATTTTCTAATTTTTCCTATAGTTTAATTTTGACCTTTGAAAATTTGATTATTACTCACGTTGGGTAATGCAGGTTTTCGTTTTCTTGCCACATGGAGTAGTCCAATGAGACTTGTTAGTTTCTTTTGTGCTTGCG
>CAXGXT010000140.1:0-1897 GCA_964013765.1 uncultured bacterium
AAGTATGGAGCTACGCAGGGTGCATGGGATGCAGACACAATGGAGCAAAGTTGGCACATTCACCCGGATCAATATTTGGATCTCCGGTACAACTTAAGTACTCTGGCGGTTTCTTTAGAGCAAGATTACCCACCGCACCATAAGACTTATACTCACTAAAGGTTCCACCGGCCTCTACTTGAACTGCGTCGATTAAGATTGACTCGGTATTCGCAGAACAATTGCTAAATACCAAAGAATGATTGATACCACTGGGAGCATCAACACTATCTAAAATATATCGCTGCCAACCTTCTTCTAATTCAAAATTTGTTTCTTCAAAAACTGTTAGGTCTAGGCTTTTCTCACTTACAATACCGGCTTGATTAACTTGATATTCCAAACTTGCTTGCCAATTATCATCCGAGCCGTCGGTTCTAGCCCAGAATGAAATTCGGTAAGGAATTCCTGGTTGAATACCTGTCACCGGCAAAGAAGTTAATCCGCTGCACGAAGTGTTCCCGTTATGGGTTAACTTAATTGAGTTTAAATCTAATGGACTATCCTCAATTCTTTCAGCGGTCGCGTTAGCTTGCAACGCCCAACCATCCGGTAAACTTGGGACCGACCATAATTCAAAACTGGCATTGTCCATTAGGTTAGCGCCGGTACCTTCAGCTACCGATATAAATTGAGTACAACCGTCTTGGCTAGCGTCACAAAATTCTAAATCGCGATCAGCCACCAGCTTACTTTGATCATCACTAACTGTACCTAGCAAGGTTAAGAACACTGGCTCGGCTAAACATTTGTTACGTACCGACAAAGTATCAAACCAAACACTGCCGACAGTGCCTTCAGTTGCTGTTGCATCTTTGGCTACTACCAATTGAATATTTATGGCTCCATTTTCTGGTACAAAATCACAACTAATTTCTTGCCACGTATTCCTAATAGTTCTATCGGCTGAAGCCGTACATCGAAGATCCGCACCGCCGTCCAATACGTTGGCCAAAATTTTCCCAGTCAATCCTGAAGCGGAATCAGGATTTAGATTATTAAATACTTGAGCTTTAAAAGTATATTCCTGACCAACTATTAAATTTACTACCTGATCAGAAACTACCAATGCATCAGTGTCAGGATCGGGATCGTTACTGAAAAACAACAACGAGCGTAATCCAGAATTTACCTGTTCCCCAGTACCTTGCACTACACTAAAAATATTATCTGCATCACGACGCCAATTTCCGGACAGATAGCCTGCGTCGGGAGCGTCGATTTCGAAACCAGCGTCATTTAAGACATTATCGAACTCACTACAACCAGCTACCGTACACTGAACTCCGCCCGCAGCTACCGAACAACTCTCGGTACGCTGGCACCCACCTATATCGGTGCCGAACAAATCAGGTAGCCAATTCTCCGAAGAAGGACCGCAAGCTGAGCTTAAATGAATAGTGGCACCGGCGGCCGACGAATCACAAGTGCTAGTACCTTCGACAATGTTACACGAAGCAGCTAGATTACATCCGCCGGCATCCTGACATTCTTTAAGTACGCGCTCGTCGTTGGACGGACCGGTACACGTCCAAACTCCGTCGACGACGTTGAAGTCGGTACAATACCAAGAGCAACCAGCGTTGTCGGCGCTGCAACTGCTAAAGTCTAAAGTGGCTTCGAGGTAAGTTGCCACTTGTCCTGAAGGTGAGGTAAAAGCTTCGCAAGTATTAAATACTGCCGGGCAACTTGCTCCATTAAAGTTGTATTTTGGACGCTCTTCATTGCAGTAACCATAAAACTTACAGTTACCGGCATCGTCTTCTTCTAAACATGAACGTTCGTCTGCACAGTAATCGGCTTGGCGATTAAATGTTCTTTTTGATGGGATATCACCTGGATCATCAAAATCACCATC
>CAXGXT010000141.1:0-1853 GCA_964013765.1 uncultured bacterium
GCTATCAATCTGACTATCAAGATCTTCTATCTGCCCCCTCAATAAAACCATCTTATTGTCGACTCCTTTTTCGTACCAAACTAGGCCCGTATAAGCCAAACCAACTATAGCTATGGCTACCAAGGCAGCAATCCCTAAAGATAAAAACTGGTGACTGCGCTTAGATTTTGATTTTTGAGTTGCTCCTCCTGGAATTAAATTAACGTCGACTCCTGAACTTGAATCTTTTGAGTTATTTACCTGACTTAAATTATTTTTTTCAGAAGATTTTGATTTCTTAAATAATCTTGTTAATAAGCCCGCCTTTTTTACTTTAGGCGATTTAGTTTTCTTAATAGTTATAATTGGCTCGTCCGGCTTATTACTTTTTGGTTCTTTAACTTCCGGAACTGGTTCGGGTAAAATTGGTTTTGGTTCAGGAGTTATTGGCTCGGGAGTTACAGAAGGCACAGAAGATAATTCAGGCTCAGGTGGTTCTACGGGCGGAGGTGATGAACTAGACGGTTCAGCAGAATCATTGTTAATTAGATTGTCTACTTCTTTTTCCATCGTTAAATCTAAATCCTTATCTTTTGGCTTATTTTTTTTGAAAAACTTACCTAGCCAGTTCTTTTTTTCCTTTTTATCTTTTGGCTTATCAATAATTTTTGACTCAGGGCTTGGTTCATGCAAAGACTCTGGCAACGGCTTGGCCTCACCACTAGATCTTTTCTCCCGCTTTTCCTTAGCGCGAAGTTCGTCTGGTAATAAATTAATATCCGACATATTTATATTAACCAATATCGCGCATGGCTAAACCAATAGCCACAGATAACCGCGGCCCAACTTCATGCAACACAGGTTTTAGATCTTCAGGATAAGCTACTCTGGCCCAAGGGTCACCCACATAAGCTCTTAAATTTAATTGTTCGGATAAATAATCTGGCAAACCTACCAATAACGCCGATCCGCCAGTTAAAACAATTTTTTCAATCCGGTAGGCTGACTGATTTTGGTAAAGATTTATAATGTATTTCAGTTCATCAACGATCGGCTGTAATGTTTCCCTTATAGTTTGAGGTACCTCGGTTGCGTCATTTTTACTATCAGTTCCGCGTGCAATTCCTACGTCATACTTAAACTGCTCGGCCCGAGCCATGTTTACATTCAAACTATTGGCTATAGACTTTGTAACGGTTAAACCGCCGACATTAAGACTACGAATTATCACCGGTACCCCTGCTTCGATAACTGAAATATTGGTAACGGTTGAACCTAAATCAACCAGCATGAGAGCCGAAGCATCTCTGCCAACCAAAGACCGAACTAAAGCGAATGGCTCAGTATCTATACTAAGTAAATTCAAATTAGCTTGACGAAAAGTTTCAATATATTTTTTTACTAAATCCTTGGGAGCTGCGGTTAGTAAGACCTTCGTATGTTTTACTTTTTTACCGTGTGTAATATTATCCTTACCTTTTGCTCTCCCGTTGCCTAAATTTGGTAATTTTTTATCAGCTTCGGAATTGTCCTTTTTTTGTTCTTCATTCCCTCCATTCGTATCTTCGGTTGATGATTCATTAATTTCTTCTTTTTCATCACTCACAGAAGCTGCTTCTTTAGTATCGAGCACTTGCCAATCAAGAATCATATCGTCTACATCCATTGGCACTACCTTTTTGGCCTCCCACTTTATAGCCGAAGCTAAATCTTTTTTTGGAATGTCGGGTAAATTGAGAACGGATGAAAATATAGCCGAAGATGGTATAGCTGAAATTGCCTTCGAAGTACTTACTTTAGCCTTTTTCATGACCGCTTTTAACAATTTAACGTTATCGGCTAAATCAATTGCCTGTCCTATTTTTTGCCCTTTT
>CAXGXT010000142.1:0-1843 GCA_964013765.1 uncultured bacterium
GCCGGCAAAGATACTTTGGACGCAACTACTCCCGACGTAAAAGTTCCTGACTATACTTCGTTTTTAGATAAAGATGCCAATGATATAAAGGGATTAAAAGTTGGAGTGCCCAAAGAATATTTTGGGGAGGGAGTCGATAAAGAAGTTGAAGCTTCTGTAAGAACCGCTATTTCTAAGCTAGAATCTTTGGGGGCAAAGTTGGTTGAGGTAAGTTTGCCGCTAAGTCAATATGCTTTGGCAGTTTATTATATTGTGAATCCATCCGAAGCTAGTAGTAATTTAGCTCGTTATGATGGAGTTCGTTACGGTGCTTCGGCCCGCGCAGCGAGCTTGCTAGAAAATTATATCCAAACCCGCGGCCAAGGTTTCGGCCCAGAGCCAAAACGCAGAATAATGCTTGGCACGCATAGTTTGTCTTCTGGGTATTATGACGCGTATTATAAAAAAGCAGCTCAGGTGCGGACCAAAATTATCGAGGAATTTAATGAAGTCTTTAGAAAAGTAGACGTTTTGGCCGCACCGACGTCGCCGACTGTGGCCTTTAAGATTGGAGAAAAAGCTGATGACCCAATGTCTTTATATTTAGCAGATATTTTAACGGTTCCGGCCAACATCGCTGGCTTGCCATCTTTGTCTGTGCCGTGTGGAATGGCTAAATCAAGCGACGGGAAAGTTGATTTACCGGTAGGTTTACAGCTAATTAGTAAGCAGTTTGCAGAGGACAAAATATTACAGGTTGGGCATGCGTATGAACAGGTGAGAGGATGAATATAAATTCTACTTTACTTTAGTTCATGTGGATAAAGTGGCTTTTTCAGTCACTTTTTTAGTAGTTTATTTGGTATAATATATAGATGCAGATTAAAGACATAATGACTAAAAAGGTTATTACTTTGAAGGCTGGTGATCCGATTGGTAGTGCAGTTAAGGCTCTTGATAAGTATGGTGTCTCTAGTTTGCCAGTAGTAGGCCCAGGGAAGAAGTTGGTAGGGATAGTGGCTGAGTCAGACTTCTTTACTAAAGATGCTAGCCAGCTTTACTTACCCACTTATATAGATTTTTTAAAGAAAGCCAAGTTTGGTGAACAGATTAGCGGAGATAGGAAAAAACAGGCTGGAAAATTACTCAAAGCCAAAGTTTCTGACATTATGACCAGCGGTAAGCTTATTACAGTAACCGCAGATGAAGACGTAAATAAAGCCGTGACAATATTCAAAACAAAAAAAATAAATTCAATTCCAGTTGTAGACGACCCGAATGGGTCGAAGCTAATTGGCATCGTCAGTCTCGGCGATGTTATAAAGCTGATTAAATAGTTTTCTGGGCGTTTGCCCATTTTTTAATACTTGAAAATAAATATTTAAAATATGCCAAACAAAAAACGTCCGATTGATGTGGTGGCCAGCAAAAGTTATAGCTGGTGGACCCAGGAGTTTATATTTACAAAAAACGTAAAGATGAAAAACTGGCAAGGTGTAGCCGGACTAGCTTTTGTGGCTGGGCTAGCTGTGGCTTTAGGCTTAACTTTTTCTTACGGGTTACAGACCAGTACCAAGGCAGCTGGTCCTGGAACGCCTAGGTGCCAAGTAGAGCCTACGGGGGGTAGTTTTTTGGATGATCAGGATATATATATTTCTTGTGCGCCAGAGGTCAATAAGGCATGGTATCGCTGGATAGGCGACAATGGAACAACTGACCAGGTGCAAATTACCGATCGTAATACAACAAATAATTTATTTACTTCTATTATTTTTGACCATAGCCAAAGCAGTCGTAGGCTAGAAATTGGATATACAATCAATGGTCAGCTCGAACATGAGTTTATTGCTTTAGCACCGCCGCC
>CAXGXT010000143.1:0-1824 GCA_964013765.1 uncultured bacterium
CCTCCTAATACCTTACTCAAAAGAGAACTCTCAATGGCCCTACCTAAATAGGTTCTACGTTCTGAATTACTAGCCTGATCTTTTACAGAACCTCTGATAGACTTTTGCCAACCCCAAGTTTCTGAATTGGATCGGTGCAAACTTGGATCACGAACAGGAGTATTTGGTAATGAAAATGGATCGGCTGGCATACTTTAAGTTAAGAGGAAGATAAAAATACGCTTTTTAATCTACTTGAAACTACATTAAATATATAAAAAATTATCGCTAAAGCAATTACATTAAAAAGTAGTTGCCAAATTAATTGTTGCACGAATCCTGGGCCGCCTTGACCACCCGTCAAAAAATTAACATTCTCCCCCACTAAAGACACTGCGTAAAAAATTACACGCGAGAAAAACAAATAAAACAATGTACCTATCACCCCTAATCCTAAAAGGGAATAAAGCGATCGATTGGTAAAAAAATTATTAAATAAAAAATTAATTAAAATCGCGGTCAAAACTAAACCAAATGAAGTTATCCCAAAAGGTAAACTATTAAAAAGTTCACTCAATAATCCTAGCGCAAAAGCCCAAGTGAGCCCGTGCTCATAATCGACAATTACAGTTAAAAATATAACCACTAATAAAATTAAATTTAGACTGCTAATCGGCCAACGCCAAGCTGAAATAAAACTGACCTGCAACATGAGCAAAGACATTATTCCCAAAATACTTATAATTAACCTAGATATCATTACTATTTTTTAATATAGCCACAATTCTTAATTCGTTAACCGAAACTAATGACTCTATGATAGCTGTTTGAAAAAAATCATTATTATCTGCAAAAACTCGTACCACCTTTCCAATCACTAGCCCTGCTGGGACAAATTCCTCAAGTCCTGAAGTAACTACTACCTGCCCAACTTCTACCTCAGCTGCTCGAGGAATAAGTTCCAAGCGCATACTTAAACCCCTTTCTCCAGCAACCAACCCAACAGTATTATCATTATTTTGAATAGCGGCCGCCAATTGACTCCGACTATCTTGTACTAATAGCAGTTCTGACGTTGATTGCTTCACATCTATAAGACGTCCAATAATCACTCCTCCAGAAGCCACAGCCGGAGATTTCAAGCTTAAACCATCCTTTAGACCCTTGTCGAGAATTAAAGTATGTAAATCTGCTTGCTGACTGCGACCTATGATTCTGGTCGATATTGTCTCAAAATTAAAATTTTCGGTAAATTCTAGCTGCCCCCGAAGTTCTTCATTTTCTTGAGCTAAAACTTTAAGTTGAGCATTTTCAATTATAAGTTGACGAATTTCCTCGGCTTGGTCATTAAGGTTGATTATTGTTTTGCCTGATCCTTGATCAGAATACCAACTGTTAATCTTGGAACCCAAAGAATAGATTGGACCTTGAATTGGCTTAATAATACTGACAATTAAACTTTCAATTGGCTGAATTACCCCAAACAACCTAAGTAAAAGAATAGCCGCTAGGATCAGCAGCCAACGCACACTTCGTCTCTTTAATAGGTCACTCAACATTTAAAATCTATTTAAAACATTTATCTCCACCCTAACGCACCCTTTCTTCCTCCCTACTTAGAGGTAAACTAACTTCCTTCATAAGCTCTTCGTCTTCTAAAATTAAGCCAAGCCCCCGGACTACACATGTGGATGGGTCCTCAATTATTTTTACTGGTATTTTAGTTTCCTGAGAAATAGCATCTGCTAACCCCAAGAGTAAAGCTCCGCCACCCGACAAAACTAAACCTCTCTGAAAAATATCCGCCACTAGATCCGGAGGAGTTACTTCCAGGGTAGCTTTAAT
>CAXGXT010000144.1:0-1823 GCA_964013765.1 uncultured bacterium
TGTTTACCGCACTGCGTAAAGCTGTACTTTGAGTATTTAAAGCTGCCCGATGACTAGCGGCCTCTTGTCTTAAGGACGCAATTTGATCATCACTTAAGGCCTTGGAGCTTCCCAAAGCAAAATTTAAAAGTAAATAAGTGTCGTCGACACTGGCGCGAACACTAGCTAAAACATTATCTAATTCTCTCAAAGCTAAAGCTAAAGCCACCTCGGGACTAACTCTAGATTTATCAAAATCAAAGATTGCGCGATGGTAAGCTAGCTCGGCCTGGCTTTCCAAATTTGGATTGGTAGTTACTAAATCTTTAAAACGATAACCGTCAATTTCTGGCGGTGCTACAAATAATTTTGCTTGTTCAATAACGTCGGTGGCGGCATCGTAAGTTATTTGGGCAGCGTCTATAGCGTTTCGCTGACTTTGAGTAGACGACAGTTCGGCATTAGCAAAATTTTTCTGAGCAAAGTCTAGACCAGCTTCGGCGCTGTTTAAATTTAACTCTGCCTGGCGAACAGACTGAGCCGCCGCAGCTTTAGTTTGATTAAGGCTAAACTGAGCATTGCTATATGCACTTTGGATAGCACTATCGCTTAAGCCAAACATGGCTTCCCCTCGGAGCAAGCGAGTTCCGACTGGCGGTAAGTAAATAGCGGTGCCGGGGGTAAGACTTCGTACTACAGTATGCTGTTTAGGAAAAATTTCTCCGGTGGCATTTACTTTAAACTCAACTTGATCAACCCGAGAAATTTCTTGGATCTGTACCTGTTTTAACGGTTCAGTATCTTCAACCTCATCATTATCGTTATGACTACAACCAGATAAAAGTACCGCAGCTAAAACAAGAGTGGGGATAAATAAGTATTTCTTAGACATATACTTTATTAAAGTAAAAAATTTCTTAATCTGATGCTTTAAGTTAGCAAAAAATGACCTATTAGTCAATTGTTTTCAATTAAATAAGCATATTAATGAATTTACAAAAAAATACTAGACTTAACTATTTTTGGCTAAATTCTGAAATGCTATAATGCCTACAGTTAGCTACTTTCACAATATCAAGTCACCATAATATAGTTGACCGAAAACAAAAAATCGGGCATACTGATATTTATAAACAAACAGGACTGATCTTTTTTCACTAACCTCCTGCCAGATGCAGGAACTTGGGTACATTGGGCCCCACTGTTTTTTTGTTTTTTGGACGCTCGCCCCGAGCGAGGTCCTAATGGTATCGCAAACGATTCAAAGGAAAAATGCGATGATCAACGCGAATGCAAACCCGACGAATGCGGCGAATCTGACGACGGGCGACACCGGCAACATTGGGAGAACCCCCCATGCCATTGTGCAAAACATCGTCAACTGAGTCGTGAATCCGCCGCAACCCCAACCAACCGCAAGCTGTTTTGGTCCCCGACCAAAACAGCTTGTTTTTTATTATCTTGACTTTATGGCTAAAAAAAGCTAAATTCAAGTCTGCACATTTCATTTCTAATTGATCAATTCACTCACGTCTCTATTTAACACGGAGGTATGTTATGGAAGATCAGCAATCATGCTACCAACCTGAAGGCATTCTCAGAGAAGCTGTCGGTGACACTACCGAGTGTGATGGTTTTCTGGATGAACCAAAAGAGAAAAAAAAGAAAATTCCTCCACCATCGAGCGATGATTGTCCTGCTCGTGTATCAGCATGGGCTGTACTCATTGAAGAATATTGGGTAACGCAAGGCTTGCCTCAACCGGCTAACTTGGATGAAGTTCTGGCAATCAGACTTACTGCTATGGATGCATTAGGAACAGCCGGAGAAATTTGGGCCGGTAC
>CAXGXT010000145.1:0-1813 GCA_964013765.1 uncultured bacterium
TGCTCTTCGTATTTTTTAACTACAATACCGGTCGCTTAAAAGAAGATAGTAAAGACTGGCATATTGCGGGAAATATTGCCCAGGAGACACTACAACTAATTAAATTCAAATACTTTCCAATAACGTATGAACACAACTTTGTCTTTGCCAATATTCCTACTCGCTTCGGCTTAGCCTGGATATTTCCCGTAGGCCTTACTGACGCTCTCTGGCATACTTATCAAACTCACTTTTTAAATGTACATATTGTGGATTCGGTAGGAGAGGCTAACAAAGTCTCAAAAGATTTATACAATCCGCGTATATTTTATTTTCGGGATAACAAACCGGAAGAGGTAAACACAGAGGTGTTTGAATTTGAAAAAGAGTTTATTGTCGAAGAGAAGGTAGAGGTAGAAGTAGACGAATGAGAATTAAATTTATCCTACTAGGTCTGCTAGCGCTAGCATTTTTTCTCCGTCTTTATAAAATTGACAATCCAGTCGCCGATTGGCACTCCTGGAGACAAGCGGATACGGCTGCAGTAGCCAGAAACTTTATAAAATTTGGATTTGATCCCCTCCGCCCCCGCTACGACGACATTTCCAATATTGCCACTGGTTTTGACAATCCCTTGGGTCTACGTATGGTCGAATTTCCTATATATCAATTAATCGGCGCCGGATTATTTTCGCTTATTGGAGTATTCTCAATCGAAATTTGGCTAAGACTAGTTTCTATACTAGCAGCGGTCGGAAGCGTCTATCTTATCTACAAGATAGGGGAGAGGTTGATAAATAATCGATTTGGGTTAGTAGCTGCCTTAATATTCGCTATATTACCCTATTCAGTATATTACGGACGAACAATTTTGCCAGAATCCCTCGCGGTATTTTTCGCGCTCGCCGCGCTATATACCTTCACAATAATACCTAACCGCGCCATTTTATCTGCAGTTTTTGCTAGCCTTGCGCTATTAGTTAAACCTACGTCAGGCTTCATAATAGTGCCTATTACGTACTTAGCGTATCACAAGTATGGACTATGGCGGATTATTAAAACTCCCTTAACTTACATTTACCTTTTTATCGTATTAGTTCCATTTGCTCTTTGGCGCAACTGGATAGGGCAATTTCCCGAAGGTATACCTGCCTATACCTGGTTACTAAATGGTGACGGAATACGCCTTAAGGGAGCCTGGTTCTACTGGCTTTTTGGCGAAAGAATAGCGAAACTTATTCTTGGATATTGGGGTATATTTTTACTAGGATTAGGCATTATTAGTAAACAGAAACAAAAAAAAGGCTGGTTCTTTCATTGGCTTGGCGCCGGCGCTCTACTTTACATGATTATTTTCGCAACAGGCAACGTCAAACACGACTATTACCAAATTATAATCCTCCCAGCAATCGCATTCTATACAGCACTCGGAGTAGAATACATATTATTAAATTTAAATAGATTATCAAATAAATATTTTGTTTTAATGTTTTCATGTTTTATTGCTTTCCTGACTCTCGCTCTCTCATGGCACGAAATCCGCTCTTACTATTGGATAAACAATCCGGTAATAGTCGAGGCTGGAAAATCTGCTGATAAGATTTTGCCTGCCGATGCAAAAGTAATAGCCTCATACGGAGGCGATACGTCTTTTCTTTATCAAACCAACCGCCAAGGCTGGCCTATAGGATTTGAAATAGAAGATAAAATTAAAAAAGGCGCAACCCACTACGTTTCAATAAACCCAACAGGCCCGGAAGAAGAAATGCTAAAAGAAAATTATAGAGTACTTAAAGAAACAAATAAATATTTAGTTATTGAACTAAAATGAAAA
>CAXGXT010000146.1:0-1811 GCA_964013765.1 uncultured bacterium
ATAGCTTTAATAGTTTTAGCCTTGAACATTTTAGTTCTAAAAGTGCCGAAGCCGGATAGTTTAACGCCTTCACCGCTAGCGAGAGCCTTCATTATTTCTCCTAAGAAGGTCTCTATAGCTTGCTTGGCAGCTTTTTTACTAAGGCGAGCTTTTTGGGCAACAGTTTCAATAAGATCTTTTTTGGTCATTTTGCTTATTTTAATTTGTAATTCTCTTAATTTTATCGAATTATTGGCTAAATGCAAGGATTACGGCGCTTTTTTCACCGCATTATTTTTGACTCGATTGGCGGTAACGATGCTACTGGTGCGTAATTCCCGAATAACGGTGACTTTTATTTGACCGGCCCATTTAGCCTCTTCTTCTAGTTTTTCGGATATATTTTTACTTAAAACTATGGCTTCGTCATCTGATATTTTTCCCGGATCGACTATAACCATAACTTCCCTACCGGCTTGGTAAGCGGCGACACTGGTAACTCCGGAAAAACCTTTGGCTACTTCCTCAATGTTTTTCATTCTTTTCAGATACTCTTCATGTACTTCATACCGGGCTCCTGGTCTGGTACCGGAAGCGGCATCACCGATATGGACGATGGTTGATTCGACTGAGGAAAATTCTTGATCTTCGTGGTGTTGAGCCACACAATCTAGAATTGGTTGGGGTATTTTGTATTGGCGCAAAAGATTAACCCCGAGATCAACGTGGGTGCCTTCTTGGTCTGAAACTACTTTGCCAATGTCATGGAGTAAACCACCAAGTCGAACAATTTTAAGATTAGCTTTTAGTTCATGGGCAATGGCCACAGCGATTTTAGTAACCTCAATGGTATGCTTAGCCAGGTTTTGACCGTAAGAGAATCTAAATTTGTACTTACCGATTTGTCGAATAAGGCTGGCGGGGAGATTATAGACACCGACCTCCTGACAAATTCGTTTACCTTCGTTTAGGAGAATTTTGTCCATCTCATTTTGGGTTTGAGCTACCAAGGATTCTATCTTGACCGGTTGAATACGTCCGTCTTTAATTAGTTTTTGTAAGGCAATTTTGGCGATTTCCCTTCTGGTGGAATCAAAAGAAGAAATGCGGACATCATTGGTTTCGTCTAACTCCAGTTCAACCCCGGTGGCTTTTTCGAAAGCGCGGATATTGCGACCTTCACGTCCGATAATTTTACCTTTGACCTTGTCATCAGGAAGAGTGATGGTGGAAACAGTATACTCGGCTACCCAATCAGTGGTACCGTGACGAATACTATCTGCTAATATTTCTTTGGCCAACTCCTCTTCTTTTTGACGTAATGATTCTCTGGCTTCAGTAATTTTTTGAGCAATCCATGACTTTAACTTTTTTTCAGTACTACTGACAATCAATTTTTTTGCCTGAGCTAGACTCAAGTTGGAGATGGTTTCAAGTTTTTCCAGTTGTTTTTTGTAAATTTCGTCCAAGTTTGAAAGTCTGGTCTGAATGGCCAGTTTTTGCCCGTCTAATGTCTTTTCTTTTTGGATAAGATATTTTTCCTTTTCGTTGAGAGCTGATAATCTTTGGAAGATTTCTTTCTCTTTGTGGCGAACGGCTTGACTGACTGGAGCAGGTCTGGGTGGAGCGGGTCGACGGACGGCTCTGGTGAGAGGAGCAGTTGGTCTGGGTGAGGTTGGCCGGCGAGCAGGAGGTTTAGATTGTTTTCGGGGTGAACGACCACTGAAAACAACCCTGTTTTTAGAAGGCGGCTTTTTAGCCGGAGTGGGTTTGGCTTTTCTAACTGGAGTTTTAGTGGCAGAAGAAGGCCGAGAAGAAGAAATAAGTTTTTT
>CAXGXT010000147.1:0-1804 GCA_964013765.1 uncultured bacterium
TTGGTGAAATCATTGATGATGCTGGCTTAAAACAGCTCCATGCGGCCGAAACTGAAAAGTATGCTCACGTAACTTTCTTTTTTAACGGTGGTCGCGAAAAGGCTTTTCGCAAAGAAGATAGGATTTTAATTCCTTCACCTAGTGTTTCTACTTACGATCAAAAGCCTGAAATGAGTGCTGAAAAGTTAAATGACGAAGTGATCAAAGCCATAACCGGTAAGTCTCATCAATTTGTAATTATTAATTATGCCAACCCTGATATGGTTGGTCACTCTGGATCTATTTCGGCCACGGTTAAAGCTTGTGAAATAGTGGACTTGGCAGTTGGTAAATTGATTAAAACAATTTTGAGGCAAGATGGGATCGCTTTGGTCACGGCCGACCATGGTAACGCTGAGGAATTAATTAACTTGCAAACTGGTTCGATAGATAAAGAACATAGTACCAATCCAGTCCCATTTGCAATTGTTGGTAATGATTGGGAGGGGAAACAGGCTGGAACTGAAGTAGACATTGAGGGCGGTGATTTAAGTATATTAACTCCCTCGGGCATGCTGGCGGATGTTGCGCCTACCATATTAGAGTTGCTGGGCGTGCACAAGCCCAAGGTTATGACGGGTCGGTCATTGTTGGGATTTGTAGGTTAATTTATTTTATCAATCGACTGGACAAATCATGCTTTTCGGGTTACATTGTAACCTGATTTTTTGTTCTAGAAATGACTTCACATCGTAAACAACGCATATTAGAAATAGTGCCCGGCACGCTTGTTTGGGTTACTTTATTGGGTGTTATAACTTTATCAATCTTTAAACCTTTGGCAGCCATATATTTTATTATTGCTTTCGACGTGTACTGGTTTTTACGAATTATGTACATGATGATTTACATGCTTATCTCTTGGCGAAGGTATCGAGTAAGTTTAAAAGTCGATTGGTTTTATAAATTAAAACAACTAGAAAAGCCATGGCGTGAGTACTATCATTTAGTAATTTTACCTACTTACCAAGAGCCATATAGTATTATTCAAAAATCCTTCGAAAGTCTTTTAGGAAATAATTACCCAGCCGATCGATTAATTGTAGTTTTAGCTGGAGAGAAACGTGACCAAGAAAATTTTGACCGGGTTGCCAAACGCGCCGAAGAAGAATTTGGGCCTAAGTTTGGTAAGTTTTTAATTACGCGGCATGAATTGCAAGCCGATGAAATGCCAGGTAAAGGTTCAAATATTAATTATGCTGGGCATAAAGCCAAAAATTTAATTGATGATTTAGGAATAGAGTATGAAAAAATTATTGTTTCTACTTTCGATATAGACAGTCGCCCTCATCCAAATTATTTTGCGGGGCTTACTTATCAGTATTTAACCCACGACAATCCTACGCGGACCAGTTTCCAGCCTGTGGCTGTATATGTTAACAACGTCTGGGAATCGAATGCGATTGTTCGGGTGGTGGCTAGTTCGACCACATTTTGGTTGATGACCGACATGTCACGACCAGAAAGGTTGTTTACTTTTTCTTCGCACAGTATGAGTTTCCGAGCTTTAGTAGATGTTGGTTTTTGGGATAAAACGATCGTCACAGAGGATTCTCGAATTTTTCTACAATGCCTTATCCATTACGACGGGGATTACCGAGTCACTCCTCTATATTTACCAGTCTATATGAACACTGTCGAAGTTGGACATTTAGGGCGTAGTTTAAAAAATCAATACAAACAAATGCGACGTTGGGCTTGGGGGGTTGAACATTTTCCTTACTTAGTGAAGGAGTTTTGGGGGAAAAATGGAAATAAAAATATT
>CAXGXT010000148.1:0-1802 GCA_964013765.1 uncultured bacterium
CCAAGTTTTGTAAATTGTAAATTATAATTTGTATTTAATTTGATATGACTTGGCCTGTTTGGTTACTTATTGCCTATTTTTTAATCGCTATTACTTCTTTAGCAGATAGGATTGTAGTAGCAAAAGAAATTGATCGTCCAGCCGCATATTCTTTTTTGGTGGCGGCCTTAGGTTCAATCGTAATTTTTCTTGCCCCCTTTGGATTTTATATACTGCCATTACCAGAGTTAAGTGCAGCTTTTTTGGCCGGCGGAATTACAGTTCCAGCTCTTTACTATCTTTATCGGGCGTTAAAACATGGACAAGCATCGGCTGTTTTTCCGTTTATAGGCTCAATTAGCACGATTGGAATTTTCGTCTTGTCTTACTTTTTTTTACACGAACGTTTAAATTCAATTCAAATTTCTGGAGTAGTTCTATTGCTAATAGGTAGCTATATTGTTAGTCGCGAGGTTGGGCGGAGTAAAGGGGTAGGTAAACCAGGGTCTGCATTATTAGCAGGTATTTTTTTAGCCGTTACTTATACAGCTGCTAAGTATGTATATAATGGTGGGGAATTTATTGCTGGATTAATTTGGATTAGGCTATTTGCTTTTTTGGTAGCAACCTTAATTTTATTATCACCAAAAAATCGGCGCGCGCTCAAAGCTTTAGTGAAACCATCGCGGGGCGATGCGCGTGGCTTGATTCTCTTGGGTCAGGGGACTAGTGCAATCGGTTTTTTAATTCTAAACTACACAATTTCTTTAGTCAGTGTAACTATCGTTAGCGCCGCCATCGGTTTACAGTATGTGTATATATTAATATTGGGTTTAATACTTCGAAAAAAATATCCTAAACTTTTACCGGGTAAGCTTAGGGGTAAGGTTTTAGGGACAAGAATTGTAGGCATTGCCGTAGTTATTGTTGGATTAATTTTAGTAGTTAGTTAAATGACAAGAAAACAGAAGTACGAAAAAGGCCTGAAAAAGAATATAGGGCGTTATTATATATTCAGAATTTTATCAAAGAGGGCATACCTGCCCTTGATTGCTATTTATGCAGTTGAAGTAGCTAATTTGTCGTTATACGAAATAGGTATAACCATAGCTGCGGCTGCTACCGCTCAGCTGATTATAGAAGTACCTAGTGGATATATATCTGATAAAATTGGGCACAAAAATGCTCTGGTTATGGGTACTATTATTACTGCGTTTGCACCCATTGCATATGTGGTTTGGCCTAGTTTCTTAGGTGTATTATTAGGGGTTGTTATTTTTTTCGTCGGAGTAGCTTTTCATTCTGGAAC
This sequence comes from uncultured bacterium, assembly GCA_964013765.1. GTDB lineage: Bacteria > Patescibacteriota > Patescibacteriia > Buchananbacterales > CAXGXT01 > CAXGXT01. The sequence goes on from CAXGXT010000148.1 coordinate 1,289, forward strand.
TATGGAAGCATTTGTTCATGAGACTTTATTAGAGCTAAATCGTGAAGAATTTATTGCAAAAGTTATGGGACGAAGCCAATCAGTTGGTTTACTAGGTAATGCCGTAATAATTTCTTTAGTCCCTTTAAGTTATGTAGTTGATATTCGTTTACCTTTTATTATTGGCGCACTCCTATTGTTTATTAATGTTTTAGTGATGTTAACTTTAGTAAGTCCAATTAAAACTAGAAAAAAAGTCAGTGAACTAGAAGTCGTGAGCTTTACGAACTTAGTAGGTGCTTTACACGGCAAACATCAATACTCATTATTTTTATTTTTAGGAACAGCTACAGCTATTGCTCATTCCGTACCAAACTTTAGAGAAATTTATTTTCAAACGAGTGGAGTAAAAATAGAGTTATTCGGTATTATTTTAGCCGGCACTAGTATCATTGGGGCTTTAATGAGTAGTCTGATTCATAAGTTAGAGATAATTGAGGCTAAAGTTTATTATCTAATTGATGCTTTAATCCTG
>CAXGXT010000149.1:0-1781 GCA_964013765.1 uncultured bacterium
TTAGGAGCTGCCATCGCTGCCATTATGGCTGGGATTGGTTCAGCTATTGGCGTTGGTCTGGCTGGTCAGTCAGGTTCTGGCGTTGTCTCCGAAGAACCGGAAAAATTCGGTAAGGTCTTGCTGCTCGAAGCCCTACCAGGTACTCAGGGTATCTATGGTTTCTTAGCCGCAGTTATGGCCTTGCAAAAAATCGGTTTACTCGGGGGCGAAGTAGTAGATATTTCGGTAAACGTGGGTTGGCAAATATTGTTTGCCTGTCTACCAATCGCTTTCACCGGTCTAACTTCTGGTTGGCTGCAAGGTAAAGTTTCAGCTGCCGGCATGGGCATTGTGGCTAAACAGCCAAAAGCCTCTGGTAAAGCCGTTATTCTATCGGCAATGGTAGAAACTTACGCCGTTCTAGGATTATTAACCTCAATCCTATTAATTAACGGAATTAAAACCGGTTAGAATAAAATAAACAGCATGGCACTAAGTGACATTAAAAATTCAATTCTGGCCGAAGCGCAAGCTGAAGTCGAAAAAATTGACGGCCAATACGCCGCCAAACTTCAGGAGCGCCAGGCCGAGTGGAAAGATAAAGCATCCAAACGCCAAGCTAAATTAATTGCGGGCGCCAAACGAAAGGCAGAACAAAAATTCCAACAAGCTGCTTTCACGGTTCAAGCCCATGGTCAGTCGGCAATTCTGGCAACCAAGCGCAAACAAATCGATAGTGTGTTTAGTAAAGCCGTAGAAGCCTTGGCCTCGTTGGACGATGATAAACAAATCGATCTACTGGCTAACCTTCTTAAGCAACTGCCACACAAAAACGGAAAACTAAAAGTAGCCAAAGACAGTGAGTCACTTGTTAAAAAAGCAATTAAAGAAGCTCAAACCGATCATCAAATCTTAAATGAAAATGTAACCAGTCGTGGTGGCTTTGTTTTCCGCCACGGCCCGCTAGAGATCAACAACACTTACGAAAAATTGGTCGAAGATCTTCATGACGAGTTAACTCCAGTCGTGGCTGAAACTTTATTCGGAGAATCAAACTAATATGACCGCCTCAGCTTACGCTTATATAACCGGAAAAATTCGAGTCTTAGAGAAATCTATTTTGAATTCTACCGATATTGAGCGGATGGTTGACGCGCCCGACGTTAAGACTTCTTTTAAAGTTTTAAACGACACCGACTACGGTGACAACCTCCAAGGACTAGAGCCTCACCAATATCGTCAGGCTCTGCGTTCTGATTACAATCAGCTTCATAAACTTTTGGTTCGCAACGTACCCGACCAAAAATTACTGCAGTTAATTTATCTTGAACGAGACTATCTTAATCTAAAGGCATTTTTTAAGGCAAAGCTATCTGGCCAAGAAATATCTTTGGATGAAGGGGTAAATCAGACAAGTAATGATCAAGTAATAACTAGTCAGACAATTTATCCAGTTGAGCAATTAAAAAAATTTGTAAATGAGGATGGAGCCAATGATTTACCTGTTGAAATTAGTGAGGTAATAACTAGAGCCAAGACCGAGCTTTCTAGTGAAACTCCCCCAACCAAAATTGATAACTTCTTTACCAAAGCCTATTTTGCCAAGATAACTGAACTAGCATCGAAGATAAAAAGTGATTACATAAAAAATTTCGTACAACTTCGAATCGACACTGCTAATCTACTAATTCTAACTAGAGCAGCTAGACTTAAATTAGAACTTTCAGATATTGAAGAACTTTTGATTCCTGAAGGTAAAATTTCTAGGAAAAATCTTTTAAGAGCTTTTCCTGAAAACTTAA
>CAXGXT010000150.1:0-1777 GCA_964013765.1 uncultured bacterium
TACAGGGCTTATTGAGAAAATCATCTTTCGTGGAGTGCTACAGCGAGCCGCAGTGAAAGCGCTCGGCGATCGTGGAATAGTCTATGTCAGTTTCCTATTTGCCATTCTGCATTTAGGCTTTCTTTCTTGGGCTGATATCGCCTTCGTTTTTGTTATTGCGCTGTTCTTTGGCTGGGTAGTAAAAAAAACAGGATCACTTTTCGGCGTGATCCTGGCTCATGGAATAACTAACATACTACTATTTATTGTTATGCCCTACCTTTTCTAGCCAGCCACCTCAATTATTTTGACTACCACTATAACAGCAAATACCATTGCCAACGGCACAATACCTATGCTTAAGAATCTAGCTACACGCATGGAAAAGCCAGAAATCCCAACGCCAGCCAGCTCTTTAGTACTTAGAAACAGCATTAAGATAATTGCTGCAGCCATACTTAATACTGCAGTCAACCCCATAGCTGCAATCGTAGTCACTGTGGTAACGGTGGTTGTCGATACTGTAGTAACCATAATCCTTATAATACCTCACTTATCGAGTGTTGTTCCACTACGCACCTGCTATTATACCACAAAAAACACCTTTTGTCAATAGATAAGGATAATTATTTTGCTAAAATAAGTCAAATTTATTAATTTTAATACAAATGACTATTTGTCCACTTACTCACTTGACAAACCCAGACAAACACGATATAATCTATCCAGAATAAATTTTGAGGCCAAAGGCCTTTTTTTAGACCCTAATTTTTTCTTCTAAAATATATAAAATTAGGCTTAGATTAGCAAAAAATATGAAACTCGTTGATCAAACAATAGAATACGTAAAAGGATCATACTCTGAAATGAAAAAAGTAGTCTGGCCTACCCGCAAGCAGACTATTACTTACTCTATGATTGTAATTGCCATGAGTATTGGCACAGCGGTATTTTTTGGAGTATTAGATTATTTTTTCAATATAGGCCTTGAAGCGATCATTAGCGGTGACAATCAAGCGCCGATTAGTGCTCCAGCCGAACACGGTGCCGAAGTACCGGCTACTAGCCCAGCCGACTTCGGAGCAGAAGGTGTTGGCATAGAAACTGAACCAACCTTTTCGACCAAATCAGCTGAATAAATTAAAATTTACTAAAGTCCAATAGACTATAGTCTAACAGACCAAATTATGGCCAAACAAACCCTAGACCTCGGACGCAGATGGTATGTATTACACACCTACAGTGGCTACGAGGAAAATGTAAAAAGAAATTTGGAACAACGTATTGATTCTTTTGACATGCAAGATAAGATTTTTGCGGTTCTTGTTCCAAAAGAAAAGAAAATTAAAATTAAAAACAGCAAGCGCGTTACTGTCGAGGAAAAAATCTTTCCTGGATATGTGCTGGTTGAGATGGTTGTAACCGATGATTCTTGGTATGTAGTCCGCCACACTCCAAATGTTACTGGTTTTGTCGGCTCGGGTACCACCCCTACTCCGGTTGATCCAAAAGAAGTAGAAGCACTCCAAAGCAGAATGGGCGTAGAAGATCCTACTCACAAGATTGATGTAGAAGTTGATTCTCCTGTGCGCATTATCGACGGACCATTCAAAAACTTTGAAGGCAAAGTCAGTAATGTCGACGAATCACGTGGTAAGATCAAGGTGCTTGTTAGTATGTTTGGCAGAGAGACTCCGGTAGAGCTCGATGCCTTACAAGTTAAAAAATTATAGATGGACTTTAGTCAATTAGACTTTGGTCTATGGTCTATAGATTTGAAAATTTGGAAATATGGAAA
>CAXGXT010000151.1:0-1776 GCA_964013765.1 uncultured bacterium
TTACGTAAACAACGGTTAAAACTGTTAAAACGAAAGCTATGCCTAATCGAATTTTAACAGACAACCAAGGCCAACTATTTAAGGCAAAATCCATTGCCCAAATATCAAACCGGTTAATCAGTCCTAGCCCACAATAAGTATCGTCACATAAAAACAAACGTATTGGTCGACTTATCAGCCAATATACAGCTGAAACCACAACACACAAAACCAGGGGCATTGAGACAAAGAACAGTCGCATTGTAATCTCCTTCTATTTGCTTACAACTGCAAAAGCTCTTACCGGCGAACCATCGCCAGCTTCTAATTTTAAAGGTACTCCATAGAACATAAATTTTTTCGGCAGCTTATCGGTATTTGCTAGTTGTTCGTACAAAATAATCCCGGCCGCCAACGTCTTTTTTTCTAAAATTAATTCATCATCGCTAGCCAATGATACCGAGAAACCAACAAACCTTGGTTTTTGTTTAATTATCACGTCAGCCAAGCGCTCATTAACTTCCACGTCAGCCTTGAATATTATGCCAACGCCGGGCTGTATATCGTCATCAGTTTCGTATAAAACTGCCTCACCGCTAAACGATTCAAGATTGTAATCGTCGAGTGTCCTGCCGTCTTCAACGCAATGCGCCGGTACGTTAACGTGTGTCCCCTGGTGACCAGAAAAACTTAGTTGTTGCTGCCGCCAACCACTGTCAGAAATTTCTGAAACGACCCTAACTACAACCTCAGGGTCACCTGGATACACTTCCATACCGTCAGTTAACGTTTTTGTTAAGTCGATTGTTTTCATAATTTAAATAATTTTAACAACCTTAAACTTCTTGTCAGTCCCTTTAATCTCTAGACTAATTTCATCTCCAACACTTCGGCCAATTAATTTTTTACCTAGAGGTGAATTGTTTGAAATAATATTTTTCTTTGGGTCGGCTTCGACTGAACCCAAAATAATAAATTCTTGTTGTTTACCGTCAGATTCAACTGTTACTTTGTGCCCGAGTCGAATACGGGCATTATCGCCAGATGGTTTAATAATTTCTACTGTTTTAAAATACTCAGTCAGTTCTTGAATTTTTTCATTCATGCCTCTTAATCTTCCCTTGGCCATTTGGTAAGCAGCATTTTCAGAAAAATCCCCCATCTCTGCCAAGCGACTTACCTCTTTTTTTACAGCCGGCAAGCTTGCCTGAAGTTTTTCTAGCTTATTTTTTAGTTCGTTATATTTTGCCTGAGTAATATTCGGGTCTTTTTGCTGATTTGTATATTTTCCAGGTTTTCGTTTGGGAGTTTGCATAAAATTAACTTGGGCTAGCCATCTTTTTGGGTGGCGATAACTCTTTAGTTTTAAATATAGAAACATTTAATAAAAGCAATAAAAAGACTCCTAGGGCCGCGGCTGAAAAACTTACCTGGAAAACGTTTACCAAAAGGAGCAAGACACTATATAAAATGAATCGCCCAATAATTGAGGATGCATTTCGGTATACAGAAGCCGACAACGCGTCACGCTTTTCCCCTTTTTCAAAAATGTTACTATCGACCGGGATGGTTATCATGATCGAAAATAATCCAACCAGAAAAACACTAATATAAAAAAACATAGGGCCTTCGATAGCAAGGCGTGCCAACCAGACACCTGTAATTGCCAAACTACCGATCAGAATTAAGCGCTGTCGACCGGCCTTAGCCACACCGCCAATAAAGTAAGTAAACACCATAGCAGTAACGGAAATTATAATTGGTAGACTAGCAACTGATTTAATGTTGGCAAATAGA
>CAXGXT010000152.1:0-1734 GCA_964013765.1 uncultured bacterium
CCCTAGCAAGCAGAGTACGCTAGGCCGGGGGTTTTTTCGTTGTCTTTTTTTGGGGCTCAGACTTTTTAGCCTGATGCCCACCGGCTGCCTTAGGGCCCTTGAGCGGGACTGAGAAAGTAAATTTAGAACCATTTCCGCGCCCAGTACTTTCAGCCTTAACCTTACCCTCGTGCGCATCGATCAGCATCTTGGCCACGTATAGACCAAGGCCCGTGCCTTCGGTATGGACCTGGAAGGTGCCGGCCGCACGTGAGAATTTTTTAAACAAATGCCGAGTATCGTCTGGATCCATTCCGATCCCAGTGTCGTTCACTTCAAAAGAAACCATACCGGGCGGGGTGGCAGATAATTTTACTACAATAGAACCTTGGGGCGTGTATTTAACAGCGTTGTCTACAAAGTTAATCATAACCTCGCGAATCTTGTTGGCATCGACAATAACTTTTGGAATACTTTTGGTAGGTTCTAATTTTAGCTTCAAATCTTTAACCCTGGCCGAAGGTACCAGACTGTCTACCACCTCTTTGGCCATGGTGGCTAAGTCGGTAGGCTGGAAATTATAATCCTGCCGGCCGCTTTCAATTCGAGAAATATCGAGCAGGTTTTCAACCAAATGAATGAGCCGCTCGTTAGACGCAAAAACTTTAACCAGCTGCTCTTTAATTTTGGGCGGGACCTCACCAAAAGATTCTTCTTGAATCATAGAAATAAATCCTTTGATAATGGTTAACGGAGTCCGCAGCTGGTGCGAGGCAATCGAAATAAATTCGGACTTGGCCTGGTCCAGCTGTTTTAAATCTTGGTTAGCATCGACCAACTCGTGAGTAGCTTTTTGGACTTCTTGCTTAAGTTTGATGTTGAAATCTTTCAGGTCGTCATACAATGCTGCATTTTCTATAGCTACTGCCGACTGCCCAGTAATAATTTTTAAAATACTTAAATCTTGTTTTGTGTAAGGGTCACCAGATTTTTTAGTCCCAATCACAAAGGCTCCAATCAGTCTTTCTTTAACAAATAAAGGCACGATCAAGGCCACATCCATATCGTGCAGCTGGAATAGCAAGTCTTTATTTTTGGGTACGTAATCTCCAGCCTCGTAACGTGTTTTGAGTTCGTCAATCACATATATTTCTCGGGTATCTTCAAAATAACTAGCCAAAATTTGTTCTTTGCCGGCCACAAAGTCGTCGACCCCCTCACCAAAGCCTTCTTCGGCCCCTACGTTTAGATTGCCCTGCTTGTCGATCAGGACAATAGCCATTTTTGAAGAGTGAAAAGCGTCGGTTAAAGTACGACTAATAGAAGTAAGGAGCTGATCGATGTTTAAAATTGAACTAGTTACGGTGGTTACCCGCGACAAGAGCTTGTTCGGATCATAAGACTTTTTGTACAAGAATTTGTTGGTCGCGCGCTCGACAACCTTGCGTAAAGGCTGGTAGCCAGTAGCCACGAAGATTCCAACGATCACGCCGGTAACTAAGTCGGAGCGGAAACCGGCGAAGTCTTCAAAAAGCGCGGCTAATAAGGTAGAAATTATGGCAAAGATGCTGGTTAGGAGAGCGATGAGGATACCGAAGGTTATCGTACGGAACACAACTGCGCGGATGTCTAGAAGACGGTGCCTTAAAATTCCATAAGCCATGAAAAAAACCATAATAATTGTTCCTGCTGGGCCAATCCAATTATACTGAAAGGTATATGAAAAAAGTACTACATTCGTAACCAATGCGATTA
>CAXGXT010000153.1:0-1716 GCA_964013765.1 uncultured bacterium
CCAGTGGCATCGGTTAATTCACCATCTTCTAGAATTGGTAATAAAAGATTAAATACTTCCGGATGAGCTTTCTCAATCTCGTCCAACAAGACTACGCTGTGTGGTCGGCGTTTAACGGTATCTGTTAGCTTGGCTCCTTCACGATAGCCGATGTATCCAGCTGGCGCGCCGATAAGTTTTGAGAGATTAAAGCTTTCAGCAAATTCTGACATATCAAGCCGTACTAAACTTTTGGCTCCGTAGATTGTTTCAGCCAAAACTTTGGCTAAGTATGTTTTGCCAACACCCGAAGGACCGACAAACATAAATGATCCGACTGGTCTTTCGCTATCCGTTAGACCAGTTCTAGCTCGTCGGATAAATTCTGCTACTTCTGTCACGGCAGAATCTTGACCCAAAATATGTTTCCCTAAAATTTTATCTAGACGGCTAAGGCGGCGTCTTTCTCGGCCAACCAGTTCTGATTCAGGACGACCGGTCATTTCACTTATTAGTTTAATAATATTTCGGCTGGTAACTTTTCCGTTGGCCGTTGTTTGTTGCTTATCAATTTTATGAGTTAGGTTTTGTAATTGGCGAATAATACCGGTTTCGTTGTTGCGTAGGGCGATAGCTGATTCAAAATCTTCATTACTAACAGCGGTATGTTTTTTTTCGTTGAGTTCGTTTAATAATTGACGGAGATTTTTTATCCGCTTCACGGTTGGGCTTATAGTTTGTTCTAGTTGACAGGCAGCGGCTGCCTCGTCGATTAAGTCGATAGCTTTGTCTGGCAGAAGTTTGTCCCTTAAATATCGATCAGCTAGGCGAGCGGCTGACTCAACCGCGTCGTCAGTAATTTCGACACTATGGAAGCGCTGGTAGCCTTCGCGAATGCCTTGAAGTATTTCAATGGTTTTGGCCACACTAGGTTCGTCGACGTATACTGGTTGAAATCTACGGTCAAGGGCCGGGTCTCCTTCAATATGTTTTTTATATTCTTCGGGTGTGGTGGCTCCAATACAAGATAGTTCCCCTCTAGCTAAGGCGGGTTTAAGTAGATTGGCTGCGTCCATTGATCCCGAAGCTGAACCAGCTCCAATCAGGTTATGCATCTCATCAATAAAAAGAATAATATTTGGGTTTCGTTTTATTTCTTCCAGTACCTGCTTCATACGATTTTCAAACTCTCCTCGGAAACTTGTGCCAGCCACCAATAGTCCAAGATCCAAAGCATAAATTTGTTTGTCTGCCAGGTAATCTGGAACTTCACCAGCCAATATTTTTTTACCTAGACCTTCGACAATTGCTGTTTTACCAACCCCGGCATCGCCTAATAAGAGGGGATTATTTTTAGTGCGTCGGCATAAGACTTGGATTAACCTTTTAATCTCTTGATCTCTACCGATTACTGGATCGATTTTGGTTTGGGTTTGAGGGTCAGTTAAATTAGTTGCAAATAAGTCTAGATTGCGGCCTGGGCGGCTACTTCTATCTGTAGGTACGGGCTGATTACTAGCTTCTCCTTCGAGTCTTTCTGCCATTAATTCAAAGGCATCGGTTAGGTCGGGAAATTTAGATGTGCTGTGAAGTAGGGTCGCAACTCTCTGACTAATTTCACCTTCATTTTCTTGCCCATTACTTAGTAGGTCAATTATAGCTTGATCGTTAATAGCTATTAATCCTGCTAGAAGATGTTCAGTGCCTACATAACGATGACCGTGTTGGTATGATGTT
>CAXGXT010000154.1:0-1710 GCA_964013765.1 uncultured bacterium
GTCCGAAGCCAAGTGCTCTATCCATTGAGCTACAGCCGCATAGGTTGTTACGAAACTGAAGCCTACCCTTAAATAGTCATTTAGTCAACTCTTATTCCTTCAATAAATCGGCGTTGGCCAGGTAAAACTGCGCTGTCTCTTTGTCGATAGCCCCACGATTATATAAATCTACAATCCCCTGATCCATAGTAAACATTCCTTCTTTACTGCTAGTTTGGATAACACTCTTTATTTGTGGAATTTTGTTCTCCCGAATCAAGTTAGCTACTGGCGGAGTATTAAGTAAAATCTCCCGTGCCGCGGTGCGCCCGCCACCGACTTTCGGAACTAATCTTTGGGTGACAATCGCTAGCAAAGTTAACGAAAGTTGTAATCGAATCTGCGGTTGTTGTGAACCAGGAAAACTGTCGATAATACGGTCGATCGACTGCGAAGTATTGTGAGTATGCAAAGTCGCTAAAACTAAGTGCCCGGTTTCAGCTAAAGTTATAGTCGTGGCCATAGTTTCCAAATCTCGCATTTCCCCCACCATAATCACGTCCGGATCCTGGCGCAAGACGTGCACCAAACCCTGATGAAAACTAACCATGTCGGTTTCGAGTTGTCTTTGTCGGATTAAACTTTTTTTGGACTTAAAAATAAATTCGGTCGGGTCTTCTAAGGTAACAATATGCGAAGAACGCTGGGTATTAATGTATTCGATCATCGAAGCCAAAGAAGTTGACTTACCATTTCCGGTCGCGCCAGTTAACAAAATTAAACCTTGATCATACCCCAGCAAATCTTTAACTACTGTAGGCATGTCTATTTCTTCCATGCTTGGGATTTTGGTAGATATTACTCGAGCTACCAAACCAACACTACCTCGCTCTTGATGCAGGTTAACCCTAAACCGTGACAACCCTCGTACTTCGTGCGAAATATCGAGCTCTTTGTTTTCTAAAAAATTATCTCGCTGCTTATTAGTCAGAATCGAAAAAGCCAAGTCCTGAACTTGGGCTGAAGTTAATTTAGGTTGGTCCGGAATTGATTGAATTTTTCCGTGAATACGTACGACCGGAGCGTGCCCGGCAACTAAGTGCAAGTCAGAAGCTTCGCGCTCGACTGCAATTTTAAATAAGTCATCAATATTCATACCTTAAGTATAACCTAAATAAATATATTATAAAAAAAGTCCCCAATTTAGATTGGGGCTTTATATTTGGGGGCTTTATATTTGCAAATAAATTATTTCCAGCCTTTTTCTTTCAGTCCTTTAGCGGCCGCAGCTGTTTCTGCTTCTTGTTTGCTGGTGCCAGGCGCTGAACATATTAAATCATCTCCCAAAAAAACACCTACCTCAAACATTTTATCGTGATCTGGACCAGACTCTTTTAAAACTTTGTAGGTTGGGGTAACCCCGAGCTCGGCCTGAGCGCGTTCTTGGAAGCTACTTTTTGGATCAACATAGAGGTGCTGCTCTAGGATATTTGGCAGCTCGCTTAATAAGTTATCGGTAATAAACTTACTGGCCACGTCATAGCCTGCGTCCAAATAAATTGAACCGATAATTGCTTCAAAAGTATTGGCCAAAATATACTGCCGAGCCTTAGAGTTATCGTCCCGTGCTTCGCCTCGACTCAAATATAAATAATCACCCAAGTTTAGCTTGGCGGATGCGGCTGCCAACATTTTGGCGTTTACTAAACTGGCTCGCCAATTAGTTAATTC
>CAXGXT010000155.1:0-1697 GCA_964013765.1 uncultured bacterium
ACCTGGGAGGCATTAAATTTAATTACTCCACCATTATCAACTAGTATTCGAGCCATTGCCGTAAGCCCAACTAATAGTAATGAAATTTTTTACGGGACGTCTTCTACTTTTTATCAGACTACCGATGGTGGTCAGAATTGGGTGACTCGACGTTTACCTGCCGGTTCAACGGCTACAAGTATTATGGTTGATCCGCAAAATCCGTTTATCGTTTACTTAAGTACAAGTGATTTAAGAAGATAACCCAAGAAGAAACTATGGCATCAGAAGTAACTAAGGAGGCATTTACAAAAATACTGGACGACTTAAAATCAGATTTAGCTACACTTAGGGTTGGCCGGGCCAATCCAATAATGGTTGAGGGTATTATAGTAGAAGCATATGGCGCTAAAACTCCTTTAAAACAATTAGCGTCGGTTAGCGTGCCAGAAGCTCGTAATTTAATAATTCAGCCTTGGGATAAATCAATTATTAAAGATGTAGAAAAAGCAATTAATGCTTCGGATATTGGTGTATCCCCAATCATCGACGGAAACAACATTCGTTTAACATTTCCTCAATTAACTGAAGAAAGCAGGCAAGAGCTAACCAAACGAGTAAGTGAACGTTTAGAAGCAGCTAGAATTAAAGCTCGTAAGGTAAGAGATGGCTTACGTGAAGAAGTCACCGGACAGGAGCAAGCTAAAGAAATTAGTGAGGATGATAAGTTTAAAAATTTTGAAGAAATTGACAAAGCCATTAAGCAGTTTAACGATCAAGCTAAAGAGGTTGGCGACAAAAAAAGAGACGAAATAATGACAATTTAATTATATAGATCTTGTTATTTTCGTGAGAGCGTGAATTATGAGGTTTATATATTTTTTAATTTTTCAATAACTATAAATGTTTACAACTATCTTAATTTTTCTATTTGTCCTAGGCCTATTAGTGTTAGTACATGAGGCAGGTCATCTTTTGGCTGCAAAAAGAGCAGGTGTACGTGTAGACGAATTTGCCATAGGATTTCCGCCTAAACTTTTTTCATTTAAAAGAGGAGGAACTCGATATGCACTTAATTTAATCCCTCTCGGTGGTTACGTTAAAATAAAAGGTGAGCAAGGTGATCATGCTGAGGATCTAGATAGTTTTAGCGCGAAGTCTCCATTACAACGTGCCTGGATATTATCGGCTGGAGTATTGATGAACATAGCTTTGGCGGCGGTATTGTTAACGGTTGGGTTTACGGTTGGGCTACCTCAAGCATTGCCAGACGGTGAAACTCCATCCGGAGGGACTGTTGCAAGTCGACAAGTACAAATTGTTGAGGTGGTAGAAAATTTACCAGCTCAAAAACAGGGAATTCAACTGGGAGACGTTGTTTTAAGTATTGACGATACATCGGTTAAGACTTACCAGGAACTTCAAGGTGTTCTGGATGATAAATTAGGAGAAAGTGTAATTGTTAAAGTCCAACGTGGCGACGAGTTAATTGCGTATGATATTGTCCCAGAAATTTTGGAGTCTACAGGGCAGCCAGGATTGGGAGTTGGTTTAATTGAATCGGGGACCGTCAGGTATAGCTTTCCCTTGGCGGTTGTTCATGGAGTTGCATCGACTGGACGTTTGATTCAGGCGATCGTAGTTGCATTTTATGAAATTATTCGTGATCTTATAATTGGCGTGCCAGTTGATATACAAATCTCCTGTCCTGTCCTAAA
>CAXGXT010000156.1:0-1648 GCA_964013765.1 uncultured bacterium
TCCTAAGCCGTAAGTTAAATAAGTTAAAGAGGTCTTACGGCCTATTTTTTTACTAAAATTTTGACCAACGAAAAAACCCTCGACAAAAGCCAGAGGGATTTTTCGTGTCATGGTGTCGTCGTAAACGATCCATACATCAACAAATACAGCTTAGCATATTTAAAAAAATTTGTCAAATTACCACTCTCTTGAATTGGTTTTAAATTATAATAAATCACGCCTGGCTGGATTTATTTAATAAAACCCAGTCCTCCTCCAAAAAAACGGAGGGGCAAAGAGGGTAAAGAGTATAACGCGCCAGACACTGCCGTGCGTTACACCCTATACCCCTAAGTGTTGGCTTAGCGAACGCAACAACAGCTCGTTCATCTCTTCCATCACGAGCATGTCGTGTAGGACTGCCTTGGTTTTTTCGTCTTTGGCGTCAGACATCATCTCCCGATAGCAGTCTTCCAGGCGTCGCTCCAGTCGAATAGCTTGGCGCATGGTTGCAATAGACATTTTAATAAGGTTTATTTTTTATAATTTTATTTTTGTTTTATTTCGACCTTTGGTTTCTGTATCCTAACAAAGGCTTAAAAGCAGGCCAACACCCTTTTTTTGGCTGTGTTAAAACAAAAAAAATTATTAGTAAATTATTTTTTTGTTTTTATCCATTTAATAACTTAAACCAACACCTTTGAAACAAATTGTTAAGAATTTGTCCTCAGGTTATCCTACATACAGACTATGCAAACCCCAAATCTCCAACTCGAAAGGTCTCTATACCGCCGCGGGCACAAAACCATCGCCGGCGCGGACGAAGCTGGGCGCGGGGCTTGGGCTGGGCCGCTGGTGGCCGCAGCTGTTATTTTGCCAACCACCATTAAACTTCCAACTTTACGTAAAGTTGGCTTAAACGATTCAAAATTATTGAATCCTAAAAGCCGGGTGTTAGCTTGGGAATGGATTACCAACAATTGCTGGTGGGGAGTTGGCCAAGTGCCAGAACAAGAAATAGACAAGCACGGACTAAGCTGGGCCAACCAAAAAGCAATTGAGTTGGCCTTGGCAGGTCTTTCCAGTAATTTTGATTGGGTTTTAATTGATGGCCGGGTAAAAATCCCGAGCCGCAAGCATAGCTGTATTATCGCAGGCGACTCTAAATCGTACTCGATTGCGGCTGCCTCGATTGTAGCCAAGGTCACCCGCGACCGGCTAATGCAAAAATTGAGTAAAAAGCATAAATTGTGGGAATTTGAAACGCACAAAGGGTATGGTACCAGAGCCCACCAACAAGCTTTACAAAAACACGGGATATGTGTTTTGCATAGAAAAAGCTTTGCGCCAATTGCAGAGCTTGTAAATTAGTCCCCCAAAACTTTTTTTGGTACAATAGTACTACTAATCATTATTAAGATATGGTCTATTTAAGCGGTGGAAATGAACTTCTAGCCGCCGAAAAAATTCTAAAAAATCTGGGGGTTAAACAGGGCCAGACTGTGTCGGACCTTGGCTGTGGTGGCGTAGGACACTTTTCTTTGCAAGCCGGGTCACTAGTCGGACCAAGTGGTTTGGTTTATGCGGTAGATATTTTACGTTCGGCCTTATCCAACGTAGCCAACCGCGCCCGTCTGGAAGGTTTAAAAAACATTAAAACTGTTTGGTC
>CAXGXT010000157.1:0-1636 GCA_964013765.1 uncultured bacterium
CCCAGTAATAAGTTTAATCCAGCCCTCAAAACGTTGCTCGGCCTTGCTAATCATATCAGCTACCGTATGTCTATATGAAGGTAAAGCCCCAAAATCAGGAAAATTACTAAATAGGCCCTCCGACTTTCCTAAACCTCGATACATAATAGCCCGTGAATCCTTACCTAAATACTTACCTTGATAAAAAGGTGACGATTGCATAAAAGTAGTTAGAGCTGGATCGGCGGCTACCAAAAAATTATGCGCGTTTACTAGACTTTGTTTGTTCTTGGAGTTAATTAATTTTTTTAACCTTTTATGTTTTGTGTCAAAAACTCCCCAGGGCATAGCGTAATGGAAATGATACCCAGCACAACGCGCCTCGTGCCGCCAACGCTTTGGCCCAAATAATGCCAGCTTGGCTTTATAATGAGCAGTGTTTTGATGCAGCTTAGGATTATTTGTCCCCGGATAAGTCCCGAGTGGGCATAAATATAGGCCCATCTCATCTGCCGTATAAAGAAGTAATTTAATGTTGTCGAGCAAAGCAGATAATGTCCCGCTACTAGCTACATCCGGATAGCTACCAACCTCAATCATACTATCCCCCATCTCTAAAACAATCTCTGCATTTTCGTTTCGTTTTTGCTTAGCTACTTCTTTTAAAAGTTTAGTAGCGGCGTTAACTGCCCGACCATTTTTATCTAGAATAAAAAATTCAACTTCGAATCCTGAAGTTGAACGCTTTAATGAAGCCTTACCGGCTCCATTCTTTTTTCCATTTTTCTTAATGCCTAATTTCTTTGTTCCAGAAACATTGGTGCGACCAGAATTAACTTTTGATCTCACTTTATTTTGACTAACTTTGGCGCTGTTATTTTTGCTGTTTTTTGAAGCTGGTTTAGCTTTGGTCATAGGAAGTCTCCAGTATACCAAATGTTAATAAAAAAGCAACGGCCTGATTATGCCCTATACAAGGCCCAAATTCAGAAAAAGGGCCGTGTTTTTTTACTTTAACACCCTAACTCACCTTCTATTTTACAACCGCCGGGTACTGGTTTTACAGTTGGAACTCCTGGCTCAGCGCCACTGAATACGTACTGCTCGGGACTGGTAGAATCCCATTCGTGCTCATGGTTCCATAGTGTCCAAAAGTATCGCCACTCATTCCAGCCGACTCCGAGTTCTTTTACGTATACACCATTATCGGCCAAAATTTTCCCTACCTTCCGGCCAGTCATACAAGGAATACTGTAGCAATAGGCAATAATTTCTTTTTCAGGATTCTCTTCCTCCAGCCTCCGAAACTCTCCAACGATGCGTTCGACATCTCCATAGGCGGAAGTTTCAGGATCCTTGTATGCTGGAACCGAAACTGCTCCTATAATATGTTCCCGCTCGTATTCTTCTTGACTACGCAAATCAACCAAAACAAACTTCTTAGAACCAGTATCCATCGCCTTACGCAAACCATGTGGGCTTACGTACACAGCTGTTTCGGTTCTATAAAATTCAGCAATCCTCTCGTCCTCTGTTAATTCCTGCCCAGAAGTTAACTGGCTTACTGCTGCTCCAGCAATTGCCCCAGCGATAATCGCGATTATAATAATTTTGCCTGATTTCATGAATTTAATTTAAATAATTTAACGGCGTTATT
>CAXGXT010000158.1:0-1601 GCA_964013765.1 uncultured bacterium
ACAACATCATCATATTCAGAAGCAGGTCTAATCGCTGGCGGAGACTCTGTCCCTAACCAATTATACAAATCCACTCCTTCCATCAATAAAAATTCTGCCCTCTTAGCTAGAGGATCAGCTTCAACGTATCTACGATCCCTCTTAATAGTTTTCATTTCATGCTTATCTCGATCCACGGACCGAAAATCAACAAAGTCTTCCATGTCTGGCCTCAAGCCCTCCCATTCCGCTGCAACTACTTCATCAAACTTTTTTTCAGTTATATCGACATAAGGCTCATCCTTATCCATGTCCATTACGGCAGACTCAAAATGTTCACCTCTTCTCATAAATCTCTCTTTGATTATTACGCCCTAATCTTAGCGAAATCCAATTTGTGTGTCCAGGTAAAATCTTTTTTACTTTATCTGCCCATTCCACCACGACCACCGTACCCGCGTCACCAAAATGTTCGGCCAAACCAATATCTAATAATTCCTGAGGTTTTTTAAGTCGATACGCATCGACGTGAACTAATTTTAATATCTTACCTTCATACTCTTTAAGCAATAAAAAAGTCGGGCTAGTAATAGTTTCTTTTATTCCTAAGCCAGCCGCCAAACCCTTAATAAAAACCGTCTTCCCCGCGCCCAGCGGACCGACTAAACCAATTACTTCTCCCCCGCGCAGAGCCTGCGCGGTTTTTTTACCAAAGGCTAAAGTTTCTTTGGCTGATTTTGTGGATTTTAATATTTTTTTGGACATAAATAATAGCCACTATATATGATACACCGCGCAAACCTTACTTAAAAGATTTGCGCGGCTGTAAATAAATTCCTCAACGCCTTAGGTCAACTGTATTGGTGGGAACTCCTACGATTTTTAGGCCGGATAATACACCCGGCTGGACCTCGTATTCTCTGTGCTTGACGAAGACCCTTAGGGTGGCCTGATTGCTGCCGCCGAAAGCGTTTTAATTTCCTCTTTTTGGTCTTGCTAATTCTATGGACACCAGTTCGCCCTCCTCTCGTAAAAATCAACTTTGGCGAAGTGCCCACGACAATATTGTTTGAACCGTAAGTGATTGCCTTGGGAGCAGATTTGGCCACACTTTCTGGTGGCACGTATGGGCGCATATCAGGAACACTATACCAAGACATACTGTGTCTCCTTAAAAAGGTGCGTTCAGTTTCAAAACAAATGTTAGACTATCATAAAAAGAATTGAGGGTCAATGTCTACACTTCCAAATTCGCGTCGACCTTAATTTTGAAAACATTAGTCGGCTTAGTTAAAGCCCCAGCCATGGCAATCATGGCCGCATTGTCGGTAGTTAACTTTTTGTCTGCGGCCAAAAACTGCCGATCGGTTTTTATTACAGATTTCTTTAAAGTCTTTCTTAATAAATCATTAGCCGCCACCCCGCCAGTTAGCCACACACTTTTGGCTCGATACTGAATAGCCGACGTCATAGTTTTACTGACCAATACATCGACCACTGCTTGCTGAAAACTCGCACACATGTCGGCTCGGTATTTTGGACCAATCTTTTTTTCTTTCTGAAGTTTATACAACACAGCTGTCTTGAGCCCAGAAAAACTAAAATCAAAGTTCTTTTCGTTT
>CAXGXT010000159.1:0-1593 GCA_964013765.1 uncultured bacterium
GAGGAGCGTTACCACGCACGTGGAGTTAGTCGGACTTTGACTCGAAGTAAGTTCGAGCAAAGGCTACAATATCTTCATATTATTTTACATATGAAATACCAAGGTATAATTTTTGATTTTAATGGTGTTATTTTATGGGATACCGAATGGCACGTTGAGGCTTGGCTCAAAGTATCCAAAGAAGCTGGTGCGCCATTAACGGAAAAGCAAATTGAAAACTTTCACGGAAGAATAGGAATTGAAATTTTTCGTTCACTTCTGGGAGACGACACTCCGAAAAACGAACTAAAAAAGTGGATTCAAAGAAAAGAAGAAATCTATCGCGAAATTGCTGTTTCAAAAGGAGATAAGTTTTCCTTGTCGCCAGGCTGTAAGAAATTATTTGATTTACTTAAAACAAATAATATTTCCCGAACTATTGCTACGGCTTCGGAAAAAACCAATTTAGATTTTTTTGTAAAAAACTTATCTTTGGCAAAATGGTTCGACGTCGACCAGATTGTCTACGACGATGGAAACCTACCGGGCAAACCTGCGCCCGATATTTTTTTACGCGCTGCCAAAAATATTGGCTTATCGCCAACCGACTGTATAATTGTCGAAGACTCAAAAATGGGTTTGGCCGCGGCCAAAAACGCTGGCGCGGGAAGCATTATTGCTCTTGGTCCTGAAGAAAATAAAAAAACGCTTGCCCAAACATCCGGCGTAGATCAAGTGATCGTACAATTAAACGAAATTACGCTTGATTATTTTAAACTTAACTAGACGAGATCAAAATAGGCTTTAGGTTCCCCAACAATTACATGTTACAATTTAGATAGTAAATTACTCAATCTAAATGGAACCACACGTCGCAGCCTTACCTATCCTTATTTTCATGTCTGCCCTATTCTCTGGGGTAGAAACTGCTCTGTCCTACGTTACACCTTTTAAAGTCGACGCCTTACTTAAACAGGGCAAACGCGGCGCGCTCGTCTTGCAACGAGTCAAAAAAAATCCTCATCGCCTAATCGCGACTATTTTGTTGTCCAATAACTTAATAAACATTGGGGCGGCTTCTTTGGCGACTATTATTTTTACTGAAGCCTTTGGTTCGGCTGGAGCTGGAATCGCGACTGGTGTCATGACTTTTCTAATTTTAATCTTTGGTGAGCTTGTACCTAAAACTTTAGCCATGCAACATTCCGAGCGGATATCGTTAGTAGCCGCTCGACCGCTTGAGGCTCTAAGTATTACCCTGACTCCAGTCATTGCCATGCTTGAATTTATTTCAAGGTCGGTAACTCGTGTGTTTGGATCTAAAGAAGCACCGCAAATATCCAGCGAAGAGCTTTCTACTTTTGTAAAAATAAGTCGCCGCGAAGGCGTACTCAGTCGTGAAGCCGCACGCGTCATGGAAAACGTTTTAGAATTCCAAAAAGCTACGGTGCGCGACATTATGACTCCCCAAACAGAGCTCGAAACAGTCGATGCCAACCAAAAATTAAAAAATGCAATTGACTTTGTGGTCCGCTCACCTTACTCTCGCTTTCCAGTCACCGGCAAAGACGAAGACGAAATTGTCGGTATATTATTGGTCGACGATGTTTTAAA
>CAXGXT010000160.1:0-1584 GCA_964013765.1 uncultured bacterium
TGGTATACGTTTGGCAGGCTAGGGAGTCAGGGTTTGCTATAGCCAAGATTAAAAAAAGTTTAGGTTGCCCATTTATTTTCAGGCAAATAACTACCTGGCATTGGCACTGGCAGCGCAGACCGAAAGAAATATTTGAAAATAATAAAGTTTATAAAATATTTAAGTCTATTGGGCTGGGGTTTTTAATTGATCCAGTTTTAGTTTATTTGTTAGATCACAGGACTCAAAAGAAGTATGCTTCATATATTTATAAGAAAGCTGACCAAGTTGTTTTTTTAAGCGAGGCTGCCTTGGCCGAGGCCAACCAGGCCGGTCTACCAGACATTACCGGGCGGACTAAAGTTTTACCAATTGCGGTTGATCACGAATTATTTAAACCCTCTATTCCAAGGCCTAAAGATCTAAAAACGTCTGGCTCCAAGACCGTGTTGTATGTCGGCCGATTAAATTTTCCGGAAAAGGGGATAGGTTATTTACTTGAGGCAGTTAGTCTGGCCAAATCCAAAGTTCCTAGTATTAAACTTGTAATAGTCGGAGCTGGTTCGCCAGCCCAACATAAAGAGTTGGAGCAGCGGATTAACCAATTAAATCTAAAAAACCATGTCTTAATGGTGGGTAAAAAGCCATTAACGTCGCTGCCAGCCTATCAGGCTGCCGTTGACCTAGCGGCTATCCCTTCGGTATGGATGGAGGCCTTTGGGGCAATTACGATTCAGGCTATGTCTTGCGGTACTCCAGTGGTGACCAGTGACGCTGGGGCAAGCCCTGAGATAAATATTGACGGGCAGACCGGACTAGTGGTTAAGGCGGCAGATTCTCAGGCGCTGGCGCGAGCCCTAATTAAGTTGTTGTCTGATAGTAAGTTAAGTAAAAAGATGGGGGAGGCAGCCCGGGCCAGGGTATTGGCTATGTATACTTACAAGGCTGTGGCGAATAAATTTTTAGACTTAGTACGCGAAATTAAATAAATAATTTATGCCAAGAATATTAATTACGGGAGTCGATGGTTTTGTTGGTAAGTATTTAGCCGATCAACTAGCAAAAAATAAAGATAATGAGATACATGGATCTGTTCGGAGTGGCTCCGAAAAGATCGACAAGGTTATCCTCCATGCCTGTGATATTCGTGAAGTAGAACATGTAAATAAGTTGGTAAACAAAGTAAAACCGGAAGTAGTATTTCATTTAGCTGCTCAAGGGTATGTTGAGAGTTCATGGGAGGATCCTTCAACTACTTTGCATACAAATGTGATAGGAACAAGTAATTTATTTGAAGCTTTAAGACAACTTAAAACATTACCGACTACGCTCTTGGCGGGATCGGCGGAAATGTACGGGTTAACTGATTCTTCTGAGCCATTAACCGAGGATACAACCCTAAATCCGAAATCACCTTATGCAGTTTCAAAAGTAGCTCAAGACTTTATGGGCTTACAGTATTTTCAGACATATGAATTACCTGTTATAAGAATGAGGGCATTTAATCATACCGGTCCAGGTCGGCCTGCTGCCTATGCGTTTTCAAGATTTTCTAAATTGGTGGCTCAAATCGAAGTTGGTAAAGCGGAGCCTATCATTTCTGTT
>CAXGXT010000161.1:0-1583 GCA_964013765.1 uncultured bacterium
CTTAGGCTTTTCTAAGGTAAAAATTTATAATAGTGGTCGCCAGACTCTGGCTAAAATTAAAGACGAAGCAGGCGTAGATTTATTCCCTTATTTTCCGAAGTTTATTTTGGATCATCTTGGGCCTTTTTCTCAGATTTTTCATGTGGTAGCTTATAAAGACTAAGGCATTAAGGTATTTATGAAAATATTTATTACTGGTACATCTTCGGGAATTGGTTTAGGGTTGGCCAAGCTTCTCTCTGACGAAGGTCATGAGGTGTGGGGGGTTGCGCGTAGGGAAATGAAATCGGTAAAGTATCGTTATTCGGTTTGCGATATTACGGATCATGCCCAAGTTAGTAAGGTTATGGCCGAAATGGAAGAAGCTAAGTTTTTGCCAGACGTAGTTGTCCTAGGTAGCGCTATTTTGCCTAAAGACTTAGAGGGTAGTTTTGATTACGAAAAATCAGCTCAGGGTTTTGCGACCAACTACGACGGCGCGCTGATTTGGGTTAGTAAGTTATTACCAAAGTTTTTGGAACGCAAGTCAGGAAAATTTATTGCCGTGTCTTCGACGTCGGCGAAACGACCAGATATTAAAAGTGTCGGGTTGCCGGCCAGTAAGGCTGCGTTATCTATGGCTTTTAGAAGTTTAAGATTGCGATACCGGCCAGATAACATAAAATTTTCTACGGTCTTTTTTGGCCCAGTAGCTACGCCAGTGATTCCCGAGTTTACGACTAAAGACGGTGGTAAAAAATTCTTTTTTGTACTTTCTGCTGCCAAAGCCGCCAAGTTATTAAAAAAAGCAATTTTTGGTAATCGCGATAAATATTATTTTCCGTTTTTGTTTACCTGTATTTTCCGTTTAACTTTGTGGATTCCGGACAGGATTTATTCTAAAATTAGTAGTAAGTTAAAAAGTTAAGCATTTGTTTTATGTTGTCTGGCGCAGAAATCAAACAGTTTCAAAAATTAGTAAAAAAAATTAAAAAACCTGAACTGCAGCAGGAAGTTTTTGATAGCTTGGTAGAAGTTGTCCCTTTTGCGGCTTGCGAGATGGTAATTGTAAATAAACAAAATGAAATCTTGCTTACCTGGCGAGAAGACGGTATTTGGAAGGGGTGGCATTTTCCAGGAGGATTATTACGGTTTGGTGATTCGTTTGAGCACAGACTAAAGCAGGTAGCCCGGATTGAGCTTGGAACGAAGTTAAAATCGCATAAGTTTTTGCTGCCGATAAATTATAAAGGAATCGGACGCGGTCATGCTGTGTCTTTTCTTTTTGTGTGTCAATTAACTGGCCAGCCTAAAGACGGTAAGTTTTTTAAGGCGATGCCGAAAGATATTATTCCGGATCATAAGTTGACTTGGAAGAAGGTTAGGGGAGTGTTGCGGAAAAAATAGATATGGAAAAATCTTCGATTGCAAAAATATTATTTCTTATCACCACTGTTTTTTTTGGTGCGGCTTATGTATTTATTCGTGAAGGAGTAACCGTTACGGATCCGTATAACTTTATTTTCTTTAGGTTTCTTATAGCCGCTGTTATATTATTTGTTCTTTTTCCTAAAAGAATTATCAGTATCCGAAAGGATGCTCTT
>CAXGXT010000162.1:0-1540 GCA_964013765.1 uncultured bacterium
GATTTTAACTCGTCAATCGTGGCTTGTGCTTTAGCAGTGTTTCCTTTGGCGAGATACGCCTCGGCCTGATAGGCCTTTAATTTTGCGAGATCTTTTGGTTTTAAACCTTTAGCTTTAGCATTGAGCTTAAACAAACTGTCGTTACTGTTTTGACGGCGATAAATACGAGAAAGTATTGGGATCAGTTCTTCGGCTGAGTAACCAAAGTCCATCGCCTTTTCAAACTCTTTTTCGGCAAACGAATAATTTCGTTGTTGCAGGTAAACCTGGCCCAAAAGGTATCGATAATTGGCATCCTCAGGTGCGAGGCGAACCGCATTTTTTAATTCGATTACCGCTTCACTGTAATTTTTCTTATCGTAGGCTTGTTGGCCGAGCTGGAAATACTCATCCGCGCTTTTTTCACCACAGGCTGTCAGTGCCGCAGCCAGTACTGTCATAATTAGTGTTTTTTTCACTAACTGCTCCTAATGCTTTTAACAACCTAAGCCTATAGCGAATCTAATTTCGGAACAAGGGTAGATTTATCTCATTGGTTTTGCGAACTGACAAAGCGAACAATAGCGACTAACTTTTATAATACTGAGGAGGTCAAAATGCGATTTGCTTTGCTATTGATTGCGCTCACATACAACTCAACGCTCTGCGCGGAGGCAATCACTCTTTGTTACGAGGAGTGGTCTCCTTACGCCTCTCGTTCGGGTGAACAAAACAAAGGCATCGTTTTAACTTTGCTTAGCCAAAAGTCTACGGCTTTGAATGTGCCCATCTCATTCGTCGATTTGCCCCATAACCGCTGTGTTAACGGCGTTAAAAATGATCGTTATCACGGTGCGATTTTTATCGATCAATCCGATGGTTTGGACTTAGTTTCTAAGCCGGTTGCCATGTGGAAGATTGGCTTTGCCGTTGCGGAGGGCCACACTGCTCAAAACGCTGCTGACGTAAATTACGGTATTTTGATCCTAGCCAAAGACTATGAATACCCCGCCCAAGTTTTGTCAAAATTGGAGCGTTTGCCTTTAGTGAGAAAACGCGTTCAATATTATTCTCAAGGTGACGCGAATACCCGAGGACTATTCAACTACATTATCAAAGGTCAAGCTGATGTGATGTTGGTCGACGAAGTCTGGGCGGAGCAGATGAAGTCTAAGTTACGGCTTAAAATCCGAATGTTAGCCCCGGCAATTCACATAGAGCCGCAATACATTGGCGTAAAGCCGGGCGACACCTCTGAAGCCCAAAAACTAAAAATGCAACTGACCCAGATTTTAACCGACAATTAATCTTCTTTTGTTTTTTGGTATTAAAGGCCACAATCGAAGCAATTATTTAAAGCGTTAGGAGTCAAAATGGAACTGCCATTAAAATGCCAGTGTGGCGAAGTCTCAGGCAAAATCATCAACGTCAACCCAAAACAAGACCAGCACGTCGTTTGTATGTGTATTGATTGTCAGACATATGCCCACTTTCTAGGTCGAGAGCTAGACGTTCTGGACGCCAACGGCGGCAGTGAAATTTACCAGGTAACCCCCAACAA
>CAXGXT010000163.1:0-1520 GCA_964013765.1 uncultured bacterium
GGCTGCGATCGGCCAGAGTAATTGCTTTAGCGGTGATAAATTGTACCGATCATCTAACCAACCTCCGACCATTACTAATAAACCTGCCAAGAGTAAGGCTAAAATAATTGAATTAGATATTGCCGCCTCGCCCAAGAAACCTAATTTCCATAAAACGAGTACCCCAACACTAAAAGAAAGGTATGGCGCCAACCCACCTAGCAACGGAGTTACCTGTCCGTGAATTTTTCTATCTTTGTCGGGGTTATCTACAATTCCAAAAACCTTGGCAATCTTTGAAATAATCGGAGTAAAAATTACCGCCAATCCAAAACTTAATAAAAAAACGGTAACTGCGGCCATGGCTATATATGAAGTGAAACTGGCTGTTGAAAGTAAGATCTTACGTCGTCGGCTCGCACCACTCCATGCCTTCCTTTTTCTTTGGCCACGCTCTTACTAATACTCGACAAATATTTCTTAGCATCTTTGAGAACTTTTTTACCTTCTTTTTCGAGTAACGCATCGAGCGCATCGTAAGCAAAAAATACATCTCTACTACGTTCTGTTTTTTCAGCCAGTAAAGCTAAGACTCGCATAATATCGTGCCTACTTAACGTCGGAATATTTACCGGGTCTAAGAGTGGGACAAGAGAACTGTGCGGGACCAATGAATTTGAAAACTTATCAGGCGTGCTAGTAAAAATTGCCGGAAACTGATTACGACGTAATAATCTGGTTAAACCAGAAGTATAATCTTGTTCCCCAGATAAACGGTCTACGTCGGGAACAGACAAAACTATTTTCCTTTTTTTCAATGCTTGGGCAAAACTATCTCGTAAAACTTCTCTAACTAATTGTGGCCGGCCAGATTTTAACATTTTATTAATATCCAAACTAACCAGACGCCGCCCACGCAACGACTGTGGTGCCCGGCCCATGGCCAAGGCTTGGGCCACGCCTCTAATTATGGCTCGTCGGCCAGTACCAATATTGGCTAATAAAATTGGATTCTTACGTTTATGCTCCAACTTCTCCAAAACTTGTTGAATTTCGCTTTTCCTACCTAAGCATGTTTCGAGATGACCCAAACTGTTTAACTTAGTTAAATCTTGCCCAAATACATCCAAAATATTTGTCCGACCAAATTTAGGTAATTTGAGATTCTTACCTAGCTTTTTACCTTTTTTGCTCTTTTTATCTTCCAAGGCTGTGTGTCTAGCATGAACCATACCGACCGCGCCCTGCATTGCGTCGGGAGTAACTTTTAGGCTAGTTAATATTTTTTTTAATTCGTGATCGTAACTAACCAACGATTCGATAAGATCCATTACGTCTACTTGCCTATGATTGTTTTTTACTGCCTTACCATACGCTTGTAAAATAGCTTCTTGAAACTTGGAGCTAAAGTTTGGGCTAGCTTCCATCCATGAAGTTCTTTGCTGTAAACGATTATCAACTCGCGCTTTTAATTGCGCGTACCTTACTCCCAGACGAGCACTAACTACTCCCGCTTCGGGATAATTTATAAAGCTACCCAA
>CAXGXT010000164.1:0-1515 GCA_964013765.1 uncultured bacterium
CGATGTTATACAGGTAATTATTGCCGTACTCCTAATAGCCGTAATTCTCTTACAGAACCGCGGAACCGGTCTAGGTGGAGCATTTGGTGGAGGGGGCGAAGTATTTACCGCCAAGCGTGGCCCTGAAAAAAAACTATACTACGCCACTATTGTTCTAGCAATTGCCTTTCTTCTAACCGCTCTACTTAACGTAGTGCTCTAACTCCTAAATCCTGAAATAACGACTCCAGGTCGTCTATTTCCTGTTCGCTGCAGTGCGCAACAAAATTAAGGGCTCTATAGCCCGTCTCCGAAAAAATTCGGATAGCTCTGATTCTAAAGATAATAAAGACGATCACGAGCATCAAAAAAATTTGGATAAAAAGTTGGTCTTAGGTCAACATTCTGGAGGCCTGCCTTCAATTTCGCAACTGCGTCAATTACCCAAACTATTAGACGCACGCGAGCGTTTAATACTTTGGATCTCTCTAGGACTACTTGCCTTTGGTTTACTGTTTATTGGAGGAAGATTTTATTTCACTAATTTCTTACCAACTCCTGTGTCGGGCGGAGAATATACCGAGGGCTTAATTGGTGCCCCTCAGTTTGTAAATCCTTTACTATCGCAAACAAACGATGTTGATTCAGACTTAAGCCGACTACTCTTTAGTGGTTTACTTCGCTACGATAAGGATTTAAACCTAGTTCCCGATTTAGCCACTGAATACACTATTAACGAGGACCAAACAGTATACGAATTTAAACTAAGAGAGGATGCTACTTGGCACGACGGAACTCCCCTAACCGCCGACGACGTAGTCTTTACAATTCTTAGCATCCAAGATCCTGAATTTAAAAGTCCGTTACTAGTAAGCCTACGGGGAATCGAGATTGAAAAAGTAGACGTCTACACAGTTCGTTTTATTTTGCCAGAATCTTTTCGGTCATTTTTAGAAACAATGACATTCGGCATTTTGCCTGAACATATTTGGGGCACAGTGCCGGCTATCAATGCCAACCTAACCGAATACAACTTAAAACCAATTGGTTCCGGACCGTGGATATTCGAAAGTTTATCCAAAGACCGACTAGGCAATATAAAAGCCATGAAGTTGGCTCGTAATGAAGACTTTTATGGTCAAGTGCCATTCATTAAAGAATTAACCTTTAAATTCTACCCCGACTTCATTACCGGTGTGGCTGCCTTAAAAAATCATAGTGTAGAAGGCCTAAGCTTTTTACCAAAAGAACTTAAAAAAGATTTAAATGGCTCAGCGCCTAGCGTATATTCATTCCATCTCCCGCAGCACACTACTTTATTCTTTAACCAAGCCCAAAATATAAACCTAAAAAACGACAAAGTCCGGCAAGCCTTGGCTCAGTCTATCGATCGCTCACTTATTTTAAGTGAAGCACTGCAGCTCGAAGGAGAACTTATTGACGGTCCTATTCCACCCGGATATCTTGGTTATCATCCTGATTTAGCAACTATTGAATTTACTCCTGAATCTGCGGCCGACTTGCTAACCTCGGCTG
>CAXGXT010000165.1:0-1506 GCA_964013765.1 uncultured bacterium
TGCCAAAGCTCACCACGATGACAGTCCGGAAACTTTGGAATGTATTATCGTAAATGTAGCTGACGCTATTTCTGGTGCCCGGCCAGGCGCACGTAAAGATACTTACGAACAATACGTCCAGCGTTTGGAAGAACTGGAACGCGTAGCTACTAGCTTTGAAGGCATCGATAAAGCTTACGCCGTCCAAGCCGGACGCGAAGTTCGAGTGTTCGTAGTCCCAGAAAAGGTTGATGATAATGGAGCCTTAACTCTGGCCCGCGAAGTAGCTAAAAAAATTGAGGCCGAGCTTACTTACCCAGGAGAAATTAAAATTACCATGATCAGAGAAAAACGAATAATTGAGTTTGCTCGTTAAGCAATTGCGAGTATAATAAAAAAATGAAGATATTATTTATTGGTGATATTGTTGGCCAGCCTGGAAGAACGGCTGTGGCCAATATCCTACCAGCCTTAAAACGTAAAGAAAAATTTGACCTGGTAATAGCCAACGCGGAAAACGCCAGCCACGGGACCGGAGTTAGTGCCAAAAATATTGAAGAGCTAAAAAAGTCCGGTATCGATTTCTTTACTTCTGGAAATCACATCTGGAAGCACGGTGACGCCGACACTATCTTGGCCGACAAAACCAGTAATTTAATTCGACCGGCTAATTATTCTGATGAGTTGCCAGGTGACGGTTACCGAATAATCGAAGTTGGCTCTCGTAAAGTTGCGATCATCAACCTAATGGGTCGCGTATTTATGGGCCCAACTTTAGACGACCCGTTTACTAAGCTTGACCAAATTTTAACTAAAATAGCGGCCAAAAAGCCTAATGTTATTTTAGTCGACTTCCATGCTGAAGTTACTTCGGAAAAAGTTGCTTTCGGCTGGTATGCGGACGACAAAACAAAACGCCCAGGGCAAATAAGTGCCGTACTTGGTACACATACCCACGTGCCAACAGCAGACACAAAGATTTTACCTTCAGGGACAGCTTATGTAACCGACACGGGCATGACCGGAGCTAGAGATGGTGTGATTGGTAACAGTAAAGATGACATTATCCAAGGATTCTTAGATCAACGCACCCGAAGAAAATCTATTCCCGAATCTGGACCGCTGGTTATGAATGCGGTAAGCCTAGAAATCGACCCAAAAAACGGTCGGACCAAGTCCATTACACGTATGGACATGGAATCCGAAATGTAGTAAACTCCATCTATTAAACGTCATGCTCCTGGAGGTTAGCATGACCTAAATTTTTCAAAAGTAATAAATAAATTTAAGTCCATGAATAAAGCCGAGCTCATCGAAGTCATTTCTAACAAAGTTGGCATCTCCAAAAAAGAAGCCGAAGACAGTATCGACTGTCTAACCGACAGTATTATCGAACGCCTAAAGAAAGGCGAGGAAGTTACCATTACTGGCTTTGGAGCCTTTTCAGCCAAGGTTAGAGCGGCTCGCAAGGGTGTTAACCCTCGCAACCCAAGTCAAAAGATTGATATCCCTGAAGTAACTGTACCA
>CAXGXT010000166.1:0-1505 GCA_964013765.1 uncultured bacterium
ACTCCTTTTAAAGTATTAGTATCAAATTCCTTTTTTAAAACAAGATTATTATCTGAAAACGTTATTTCTTTAATCAGAATTGGGGAAGAGTCTGGAAGGTTGGTAGAGAATTTAAGAGTAATAATTATTCAGCAGGAAAAGCAGCGTATATTTAAGTCCCGGGTACGATCGGCTATGATGTACCCATCTATTGTTTTAGGCTTGGCGGTAATTATCGGATTAGGAATCGCCTGGTTTATTTTGCCTCGCTTAGCAACTGTATTTGCAGGTTTGAATGTTGAGCTTCCCCTGATAACTAAAATATTAATTGGCCTGGGAGAATTTTTGGGGGAGTATGGAGCAATTGTTGTGCCTAGCTTTTTGGGATTGATTGCGTACATTGTTTATTTCTTATTTTTCCGAAAAAAATCTAGGCATATTGGACAACGTATATTATTTACTTTTCCGATTGTCCGTCGTCTAGTAATGCAAGTGGAGCTTGCTCGGTTTGGCTTTGTTTTAGGGACTTTACTGCACGCAGCCTTACCCGTGGTGGGGGCCTTGTATTCAATGGTTGACGCGACCACGTTTCAAATCTATAAAAAGTTTTATGCGTTTTTATGGGAACAGGTTACAGACGGAAGTTCTTTTCAGGAAGCTTTCGATAAATATCCTAAATCGGAAAAGTTGATTCCTTCTCACATTTTGCACGTAAACTTATCTTATATTTTTCAAAATTCTGGGGGCCATGAGATAATTGTTAGGTTTAATAAAGAAGGTAAAAAATTAACTGAGACGACTTTTAGTTTGCCAGTTTCTTCAAGTATAGAAGATGTTGGTAGCCAAAATGACTCCGTAAATTTGTTGTTTGTGTTGGTTGGCGTGGTAGCCTTGTTTGGTGGATTTAGTTTAGGAAAATTTCATAAATTGAAAAGTTAAAATGGCAGAAAGCGTTTGGAAAAATAAGAAAGTCTTTATTTCCGGCTCGGCCATAGGGCTTGGTCGGTCTTTGGCGTTGCAGGCAGCAAAGAATGGAGCAATTGTAATTGGTAATTATCGAACTAGTAAAAAACAAGCTGATGGCTTACGTAAACTTTTGAAAAAATATAATAAAAGATCGGATGTGATTCAAGCTGATTTAACCTTGGCCAACGAAACACGAGATTTATTTAAGGTAATACATAAGCAATTTGGGCACTTAGATATTCTGATCAACAACGTTGGAGAATTTATTTATAAACCTTTTGACAAAGTGACTTACGCAGAGTTTTCAGAGGTTATAGATTCAAATCTTAAAATAGCTTTTCATTGCTCAAAACTTGCTTTAAGCCCAATGAAAAAAAGAGGACAAGGACATATAATTAATCTAGGGTGCGTTGGGGCAGATCGTGGAGTTATTAGACCTTTGACTACGCCTTACTATATCGCCAAGGCCGGCGTAATAACATTGACCAAGATTCAAGCAGCTACTTATGCGCGTTATGGGATTAATGTGAACGCAATTTCGCCGGGCGTAATCGAGACTA
>CAXGXT010000167.1:0-1503 GCA_964013765.1 uncultured bacterium
TAATTATTTCATCATGTCCATCCCCATCAACATCACCGGCCGCCACTCGTACGCTACCGCCGAAACTTTCCGCGTATGAAAGAAAACTACGAACCGGTTCGCCATTAAGTTTACTAATTTTTATATGGGGGAATTCGCCAAAGCCTAAGCCAGTTAACAAATGATCTTGTGGCACGCCTGCTTTAGGCTTGCCGGGCGTATTAGTAACTCCACTAAGTGTGGTCGTAATTGTCCTTTCAGCATTTACAATCCCTGTGCCCAGTTTACCGCTAAAATTGGGATTACTTGCCTCAACTGAGTCAGTTGAATTTAAAAGCAAATCCCTTACCTGGCTGTTGCCCAGTTCTAAATTTAGTGATCTTACAATAGCTGCCACTCCCGAAACTAATGGAGCAGATACTGAAGTACCTGACCAACCGCTTCCATACTCCTCGGTAAATCCGCTCCGTGATGGTTCATAAAAAACAGGAGCGATAAACCCTTCGCCTGGCGCAGAAATATCTATGCAATCACTACCGTAGTTAGAAAAACTAGATCTGGTATTAGCCGAAGACAAGGAGGCCACTCCGATTATCATATTCTGGCCGTCCAGATCATAACAAACTGGATAGGCCGGTGTCACATCTAGATCGGTTCCAACATTTTGAGAGTTTGCGTTGCCGGAAGCAGCCACCATAACCACATTTGCTTCATACGCCCTACGAATAGCATCAGCAAAAGTTCGGCTAAACTCATTTCCCACAAAACTCATATTGATTACGTCTGCCCCATTTGCGATGGCATAGTCAATTGCTCTTACCGCCGCTAAGACATTTCCCCTACCTTGTCCATCCAAAGCTCGTAAGGGCATAATTTTAGTACGCCAACTTACCCCGGCAATACCTATCTTATTATTACCGCTAGCCGCCGCCAGCCCGGCAACCACTGTGCCATGGCTCATAGCCTCACTAGTAAAAAAACTTCCAAATTTTGGATTTGGGTCTGGAGAGCCCTCAATAAAATCCCAACCATTAAAGTCGTCGATATACCCATTACTATCGTTGTCTATACCATCGCCAGAAATTTCATCCGTATTCTCCCAAATATTTACTATTAAATCTGGGTGGTCAATATCCGTCCCGGAATCAATAATCGCAATTGTTACCTCAGGATTTGTGGCCCTAGATTCTTTGGCAATTAGTTCTTTTGACCAAGCCGGTCCAATTTTAATTTGTTGCAGATACGATTGCCTACCAAACAAAGGGTCGTTTGGAAACGCGGCCAAGTTAAACTCATAGTTAGGCTCGGCGTACTCTACTGATTCATGCTCAGCCAGACCGTTAGCCATGAGCGAAGCGTCTAGTTCTGGTGAAAACAAAAATTTTTCAACCCTTTCGGTGTCTTTTATTTTTACTAAAACCTCGGTCGGCTTAGGCTGGCCTTGAATATCTTGAGCTGCTACGAACTGTAAAGATAAAAAAAATAAACCCCCAGTCGCCAAAGCTAGGCCTAATGAAAAAAAAT